>JAZULX010000295.1:0-1954 GCA_045603325.1 Oscillospiraceae bacterium
TGGTGTTGACCAGACCTTGCCCAAAACTCTTGGTTTTGGAGATTCAAAACCTCTTTCCGAAGAAGGTGGTCGCATATCTGAGCTTACTGAATTCGTATCACTAAAAGACCTTCTTCCTTCGGTGAAATCCGCACTTAATGCTTCCGGTCTGCGTTACTATGATGCAGGCAGGCCTGTTAAGAAAATCGCAACTGTTTGCGGCAGCGGCGGCAGCTATCTTTCCTACTGCATCAGCGAAGGCTGCGACACGCTCATTACCGGCGATATTAAGCACGATGTGTTTGTTGAAGCTGAAATTTTTGGCATTAACCTTATTGATGCCGGCCATTTCAATACTGAAAATCTTATCGTTCCTGTTATTGTTGATCGCCTGAAAGCCGCTTTTACCGACGTTGACGTGTCTGCTTCAAAAGTTCTGACTGAACCGGCACGTTTCTTTATGTAGCTATGGCAAGCTGGATTGTACATTTAAGGGTTGCAGAATTTATTTTGAAAGAAATTCCGCAGCTTGATGAAGCAACTTTTTATGTGGGTAATCTGGCTCCCGATTGCGGAATACCAACAGGGGAGGACAATCATTTCGAACCACCTCAAAAGGTAACTCACTTTCTCTCGGGTACCGGTAAAGCTTCTGCCGATCCTGAACGATTTTACCGTGATTATGCAGCGAACTGTAAGGAAGAATACAGGTCGTTTTTGCTCGGCTATTACTGCCATCTTCACACTGATTTGCTGTGGAGTTATTTGATAGCTATTCCCACTAAGGAACGATTTGCCGATGAATTGGCGGTGGATAAAAAACTGTTCTGGAAGAACGTAAAGAAAGACTGGTATGGTCTTGACCATGATTTTCTTGTGGAAAACCCTGAGTTCAGAGGGTATCAGATAATTTGCTCACTGCAAAATGTGGATCAAACACCGTTGGATTTTTATCCCGACGAGGCAATAATGCTTCAAATGAACAGCATCAGACACTTCTATGAAGAAAATGATTTCATCAGCGGAAGAACCGGCAGGTACATGACCAAAGCTGAAATGGATGATTTTGTAGAAAAAGCTGCCAAAGATATTACTAAACGCTTAAAAAACTTGCCATAATGCGGCATATGTGCTAAAATACAATGCGAAAATTGCTCAGAAAGGGTTGAAATATAATGTCCGGTCATTCCAAATGGCATAATATTCAGAAAACTAAAGGCGCTCAGGACGCCAAAAGAGCTCAGGCTTTTACCAAAATTGCCAGAGAGATCATCGTTGCTGTTAAAGAAGGCGGCAGTGGTGACCCCAACAATAACTCCAGACTGGCTACCGTAGTTGTTAAAGCCAAGGCTGCCAACATGCCCAACGATAACATCAAGAGAGCTATCGAAAAGGGTCTCGGTTCCGGCGACACCTCCAACTATGAAAGCATTACCTACGAAGGCTACGGCCCCAACGGTGTTGCTGTTATCGTTGAAACCATGACCGATAACCGTAACCGTACAGCTTCCGAAATGCGTCACTACTTCGATAAGTACGGCAAAGGTCTCGGTGCTTCCGGCTGCGTTGCCTGGTCCTTCGACGAAAAGGGCGTTATCGTAATCGATAACGAGGAAGAAGAATACGAAGAAGACGCTGTCATGATGGATGCTCTCGACTGCGGCGCTGCCGACTTCGAGGCTGAAGAAACTGTTTTCACCATCTACACCGATCCCGCTGACTTCAACGCTGTTTCCGCCGCTCTGACCGAAAGAGGTTACACCTTCGTATCCGCTCAGGTGGAGCAGGTTCCCCAGAACTATGTTGAACTGTCCAACGAAGACGATATCAAGAACATGCAGAAGCTGGTTGATATGCTCGAGGACAACGACGACGTCCAGAACGTCTGGCACAACTGGGAGCAGGAAGACTGATTTTTCGCATACAACAAGAAGTCGGAGGCCTAGCGGTCTTAGGAAGACAAACCAAATGATCA
>JAZULX010000296.1:0-6404 GCA_045603325.1 Oscillospiraceae bacterium
CCCGCAGAAAACGTGTTGAGTTGTGGGGCGATCAGTCCATCTTGAGAACGGCCATGAACGCTTCGCTGGGAACCTCCACCGAGCCGACCTGACGCATTCTCTTCTTGCCTTCCTTCTGCTTTTCAAGCAGCTTCTTCTTACGGGTGATGTCGCCGCCGTAGCACTTGGCCAGAACGTCCTTACGGACAGCCTTGATGGTCTCGCGGGCGATGATTTTGCCGCCGATGGCTGCCTGAACGGGGATCTCAAACTGCTGACGGGGAATGTTCTCCTTCAGCTTTTCGGTGATTTTTCTGGCTCTGGGATATGCCTTGTCTGCGTGGACGATGAAGGACAGGGCGTCGATCAGGTCACCGTTGAGCAGGATATCCAGTTTCACCAGCTTGGACTGGCGGTAGCCGGAAAGCTCGTAGTCCAAAGACGCATAACCTCTGGTACGGGATTTCAGACTGTCGAAAAAGTCGTAAATGATCTCGTTCAAAGGCAGGTCGTAATGCAGCTCAACACGGGTGGTGTCGAGATAGTTCATGTTTTTGAATTCACCGCGCCGTTCCTGGCACAGTTCCATGATGTTGCCCACATATTCCGTGGGAGTGAGGATGGTGGCGTTGACAAAGGGTTCCTCTGCCAGCTCGATATCCTCGGGCTTGGGGTAGTTCAGCGGGTTGTCGCACATGACGACTTCGCCGTCGGTCATGGTCAGGCGGTAAACAACGCTGGGTGCGGTGGTGATAAGGTCGAGGTTGTATTCCCGCTCCAGACGTTCCTGAATGATCTCCATATGCAGCAGTCCAAGGAAACCGCAGCGGAAACCAAAACCGAGGGCTGCAGTGGTCTCAGGTTCGTAGGTCAGGGATGCGTCGTTCAGTTTCAGCTTTTCAAGGGCATCACGCAGGTCGGGATATTTGGCACCGTCTGCAGGATATACGCCGGAGAAAACCATGGACTGAACTTCACGGTAACCGGGCAGGGGTTCGGAAGCCTTGTTGTCTGCCCATGTCACAGTGTCACCCACCTGAGTATCGGCAACATTCTTGATGCTGGCAGTGAAGTAGCCAACTTCGCCGGCGGTAAGGCCTTCTGCCAGAGGTTCCATACCGAAAGGACGCAGGCAGCCCACCTGGACAACCTTGTATTCGGCACCGGAAGCCATCATATGAACGGTGTCGCCGGCTTTCAGGGTGCCGTCCATGACGCGGATATAAACCACAACGCCAAGATAGCTGTCGTACTGGCTGTCGAATATCAACGCACGCAGAGGTGCGTTTTCGTCACCACTGGGAGCAGGTACCTTTTCCACGATCTCTTCCAGAACGGCATCAATGTTGATGTCCATTTTTGCGGAAATTTCAGGGCTGTCCATGGCGTCGAGGCCGATGATATCTTCTATTTCCTGCTTGGCGTGCTGAGGGTCGGCACCGGGCAGGTCGATTTTGTTGATAACAGGCAGAACTTCAAGGCCGGCATCTATGGCAAGATAGGTATTGGCCAGAGTCTGGGCTTCGATACCCTGGGATGCGTCCACCACCAGCACTGCGCCTTCGCAGGCAGCAAGGCTGCGGGAGACTTCGTAGTTGAAGTCAACGTGACCCGGGGTGTCGATAAGGTTCAGCTGATATTTTTCGCCGTCTGCGGCGTTGTATTCCAGTTTGACGGCACGGGCCTTGATGGTTATGCCGCGTTCTTTTTCCAGATCCATGCTGTCGAGAATCTGACCTTCTGTCATCTCTCTTTTTTCCACAGTGCCGCAATGCTCCAGCAGGCGGTCTGCCAGGGTGGATTTGCCGTGGTCAATATGGGCAACTATGGAAAAGTTTCTGATTTTGCTCTTGTCGCTCAAGTGAGGTCACCTCTTTATCGTCTGCTGCGGTTCCGGAAGCCGGTCGGATGGCCCCGCCGGGCTTTGCGGGTACGGAACGGCAGCAAAGTGTTGTTATATCTTCTTGATTCTCATACCGGCGCAGTACAGCACCTGCATAAGAGATTGGTAAAGCTCGGGGTATTTTTCGTCCAGGTCACGGACGGGCGAATACTCCGCTTCTTCCAGCCTGCGCACAATGCCAAGCTCGGCGCATTTTACGGCAGTTTCTGCGGCAAGCTCAATGTTGGCACCGCCGATATCTGCCAGCTTGTCTGCCTCCTGGGGAGCCAGCTCCCTGATGAGCCTGAACACTGCCAGCGAGAAGCAGGCAAATGCATCGTTTACCAGCTGCCTGCTGCCAACTTCGCTGAGAATCTGCCCTATCATGGATATGCAGTCGGACAGCAAACGGCGGTCGATTTCCGTCAGCTCGTCCAGTTCAAATTCCGCGGAATTGGCTTCAGTACGCATGGGCATGCCGGCCTGGTCGGTCTTCCTGCCGCTTCTGCCCAGCATATAATCGGATGACACCTGGTAATAGTCGCAGGCACGGCACAGGAATTCCAATCCCGGTTCCCTGATACCGTTTTCATAGTGGGACAGCAGAGCCTGGGATACGCCCAGATCAGCAGCGGCTTTGCGCTGACTGACGCCTTTTGCCTGCCGCAGTTTGGCCAGGGTGGACGAAAAAGCAACAGCCATGTCTTTCCCACTCCTTTCTTACATCTTTATAGAAATAATATACAAATAGTATACCATACCACGTCGGCTTGTAAAGAAAAAAATCAATGTTATTGGTCTATTTTGGTGAATTTTTAGCTTGAAGTAACAGCCCGGCTGTGATACTCTTAAAAGGATGAAAACAAATAATTTGGAGGTCAATATATCATGTTTGATAAGCTTATCGAAACTCTGAAATCCAATCCCCTCAAGACCCTCGTATTCACCGAAGGTTCCGACGCTCGTATCCTCGAAGCTTCCGCTCAGCTGCTGAAGGAAGGCTTCCTGAAGCCCATCCTGGTAGGCAACGTTGACGAAGTCAAGGCCGCTGCCGAAAAGGGCGGTTTCGACATCACCGGTGCTGAGATCATCGATCCCGAAACCTACGAAGGCATGGACGCCATGGTCGAAAAGATGGTCGAGCTCCGCAAGGGCAAAATGAGCGCTGAAGACTGCCGCAAGAACCTGCTCAAGGGCAACTATTTCGGCACTATGCTGGTTAAGATGGGTATTGCCGACTGCCTGCTGGGCGGCGCCACCTACTCCACCGCCGATACCGTACGTCCCGCTCTGCAGCTGATTAAGACCAAGCCCGGCAACAGCATCGTTTCCTCCTGCTTCATCATGGTCAAGGGCGACGAACGTCTGGCTATGGGCGACTGCGCCATCAACATCCATCCCTCCGAAGACGATCTGGTCGAAATCGCCAAGGGAACCGCTGCCTGCGCCAAGACCTTCGGCATCGATCCCAAGGTTGCTTTCCTGTCCTTCTCCACCAAGGGTTCCGCTAAGGACGACAGCGTAACTCTGGTTCAGAACGCCGTTGCCAAGGCTAAGGAAGTCATCACCGACGTTCCCGTAGACGGCGAAATGCAGTTCGACGCAGCTGTCAACCCCACTGTTGGCCAGCTGAAGTTCCCCGGCTCTCCTGTTGCAGGTTATGCCAACACCTTCATCTTCCCCGACGTTACCGCCGGCAACATCGGCTACAAGACCGCTGCCCGTCTGGGTGGTTACGCTGCTTACGGCCCCATCCTGCTGGGTCTGAATGCTCCCATCAACGACCTGTCCCGCGGCTGCGTAGCCGACGAGGTCTACAAGATGGCCATCATCACCGCCGCTCTTGCATAAGGGTACATAGAGTCTCAAAAGAGGCTGCTTCGGCAGTCTCTTTTTTGCGTTCACCACGCAACAACATCTAATAACCTTTATTACATATTATTAAAAAATTTTAAATTTCTCCATTTTATTGTGGAAAGTTACTTCTTTCCGCTGTATAATGGTCATAACAGGCATTTTCCGGAGGAAAAATACAATGACTCTTACCGAAGCTGCGCTGAAGCGCAAATCCATTCGTTCTTACCACATGGACGAGCTGGATGAACAGACCATAGACGAGCTGGTGGACTTTATCTCCGATCTGGAGGTTCCCTTTGCCAGCATCGACTGGAATTTCGACATTCTTCCCTTTGAAGATATGTGCCGTCTTGTGGGCGGTGTGCCGGTTCTGCACGCTCCCCATTATCTGGTCATCCGTTCCGTTAAAATAAAAGGCTGCCTGCAAAACGCCGGTTACCTCGGCGAAATGGCAATTCTTTACCTGACCTCCCGGGGCATAGCTTCCTGCTGGCAGGGCGGTCTTGAAGCCGAAAACGATTTCCCCGACTGCCTGCCCTACATAACCGCAGTTGCTTTCGGTATGTCGGACGAGCCGTTCAGAGCAGACGGTGAAGAGATCAAACGCAAAGGCATCAACATGATCGCTGCCGGCGACCTCAAGGGCGATCTCGGCAAAATGATCGAATGCGCCCGTATCGCTCCCACTTTCATGGCAAAGCAGCCCTGCCGTTTTACCGCGCTGAACAGCCGTATCCACGTTTACCGCACCAAGGGTTTTCTCCGCGTTCCTCACATCACATGGCAGCAGTGCGTGGACGTGGGCGTTGCCATTGCTCACATCGATGCCGTGGCAAAGGAGCTGAACTATTCCATCAAGGTTGAGATCCAGGATCCGCCTCCCGAGTGGAACAAAAACGTTTATCAGTGCACTATCCACACCAGCAAAAACGAGGATTGAGGTTTTTCTGTCATCCTGAGCCTGCGTCAGCAGGCGTGAGGATCCCCATTTTCAGGAGGGGATTCCTCCAACGCCAAAGGCGTTGTTCGGAATGACAATCATTCCCTGCCTCTTACACCTTCTGAAAGGATTGAATCACATGAAAAAAGTCGTCATTACGACCGACAGCAGCAGCGATTTATCCGCCGAAATGGCGCAGGAATTGGGCGTTGCGATCCTTCCCATCCCCATAACCATCGGCGACAGAAGCTACATCGACAACGGCGTGGACATCACACCCGAAGATATATATGCCGCCAACGACAACGAAGGTCTTGCAGCCAAAACCGCTGCTCTTTCCATGGCTGAATATTACGACTTTTTCAAGCAGTTCACCGATCAGGACTGTGCGGTCGTTCATCTTTCCATCGGCGCTGAATATTCGTCCACCTACCGCAACTCCGTTCTGGCTGCGGAAGAACTGGTCGACGTGTTCTCCGTGGACACCATGACGCTCCACACCGGCATCCTGCTGCAGATTCTCCACGCCTGCCAGCTTCGGGACAAGGATTTGGACGCAGCTGCCATCGCCGCCGATCTGGCGGAAACCGCCAAAAAGGTTCGCACCAGCTTTATTATCAGCCGTGTGGACTATCTGGCACGTGGCGGTCGCTGTTCTTCCATCACCGCTCTGGGCGCCAACCTTTTGAGCATCCGTCCCGCCGTCGAACAGGTGGACGGCAAGCTGAAAGTTTATAAAAAGTACCGCGGCAAGCTGACTTCCTGCTGCTGCCAGTATGCAAAAGAGGTTCTGACCTCCCACGGCGAGCCTGACAAACGCTGGGTCACCGTTACCCATTCAAGCATCGCTCAGGAAACTCTGGACGCAGTTATCGAAACCGTTAAGCAGACCGCCGAGTTCGACGAAATGATCGTCCTTCAGGCAGGCTGCACCATATCTTCCCACTGCGGACCTGACACGCTGTCCGTGTGCTATATTGAAAAATAACTCCTAAGGCTGTCATTTCGAACACCATGTCAGCTTGCTGACTGACGGAGAATCCCCTTTATAAGATGGGGATCCCTCACATTCGTTCGGGATGACAGCTAAATCTGTTTTACAGGATACGATTATGAAACGAATCTTAACTTTCGCTCTGGTGATTTGCTTTCTGCTTTCCGGCTGCGCAAAAACCGACAGCAAGGTGACAAAAACCGTCCTTGCCATGGACACGGTTATGACCCTTACGGTTTACGGCGGAACTCAGCAGCAGCTGGACGAGGCGGAACAGCTCATAAAAGAGCTGGACGACCTGCTTTCAGCCACCAAAGATACCAGTGAGACAAGCTTAATAAATGCTTCAAATGGTGCTGCGATATCGGTTTCAGACAGAACGATGCAGCTTATCCGCTGTTCTGTGGAACTTGGCAGCAGCACCAATGGTGCGCTGGATATTTCGCTGACTCCCGTTATCCGGGCATGGGGTTTTCTTGGCGGTGACTATCGGATACCCGACGATGCCGAGCTTCAAAATCTGCTGGAAAAGGTGGATTACTCAAAAATCGAAACAGGCGACGGTACCGTTACCCTGCCCGAGGGTATGGAAAACAGCTTTGGTGCCGTGGCCAAGGGTTACACAGGCGACCTGCTGATGGAACTTTTCAAAAATCAGGGCATTGAGTCGGGCATCGTCACCCTGGGTGGAAACGTTCAGGCTCTCGGTCTGAAACCCGACGGCAGCAAATGGAACGTGGCTGTTCAGAATC
>JAZULX010000297.1:0-4318 GCA_045603325.1 Oscillospiraceae bacterium
TGGTCACTTACCTGACCCTGAAGTTCTTCGCGATATGTACGGGTGGCATCGGGGCAGAGTGCCTTCTGCATTTCGAGGATAGTAACTTCCTTGCCCATGGTGGCATAATGCACGCCCACTTCGCAGCCAACCTGACCACCGCCGATAACAACGACCTTGTCACCAATGGGACGACCGGAGAAGAAGGAATCGCCTGCAGTCATAACATTGTCACCATTGATGCCGGGGATAGCTCTGGGTACCAGAGGAGTTGCGCCGGTGGCAGCGATAACAGTATCGAAGCCCATGGGAGCGATCAGTTCGGGAGTTGCGTTTACATTGGTGCAAACGGTGATGTTGGGATCCTGCTGAACATGGTTGATGAGGTAACGCTCATACTTCAGCAGATCATATTTGAAGGACATGAAAGCAGCGTCTTTCAGCTGACCGCCGAGAACGGCTTCCTTTTCAAACAGGGTTACCTTATGACCACGCTTGGAAGCTTCCAGAGCAGCCATCATACCGGCAGGACCGCCGCCGATGATGCCGACGTTCTGCTTTTCCCACTCATTGGGGATCATCATGTCGTTGAAATCCTCACGGCCTGCGGTAGGGTTGACGGTACATACATATTTATGAGTCAGCTTAAACTCGTCCAGGCAGCGGAAGCACTTGATGCAGGGAACAATATCGTCAGCTTTCCCCTGTTTTGCCTTGCGGACAGTGTAGGGGTCGGCGATGGTGCCGCGAGCCATGGCAACGATGTCGCACTTGCCTGCTGCCAAAGTATCATCGATAAGCTGAGGATGCTGGAAGGCTCCAAGGCCCAGAACGGGAATGTGGATATCGGGACATTTCTTCACAGCTTCTGCCAGATAGACGTTGCAGCCGTCGGGCAGGAAGCCGGAAGGATGGGTTATTGCACGGAGACGGGGTTCACGGACAACACCGGCAGAAATGTGAGCAATGTCGATCTTGTCCTGAATGAGCTTGAAGAACTCGATGCATTCGTCGACTTCGAAGCCGCCGGGTACACATTCGGAACCGGAGATGCGGTATTCGATAAGCAGATCGCGGCCTACGCGCTCACGGATACGGTCAATGACCATCATGGGGAAGCGTGCACGGTTTTCGAGGCTGCCACCGTACTTGTCGGTACGATGGTTGGAACGGGGAGACAGGAACTCCTGCAGCAGAGTGCCGTGACCGCCGTGGATAAGCAGAGTGTCGAATCCGCAGAATTTGACGCACTGAGCAAGGTCAGCATAACGGTCAGCCAGCTTTTCCATTTCGGATTCGGGGATCTCTTTGAAGTGAAGTCCATCGGATTCACGGACGAACTCGGAACAGGCATAGATATCTCCGGCAGCAATGGCTTCGGGAGTGTACTCGCCTTCACCACCAAAATGGATCAGTTCATAGGAAGCCTTGCAGTCATAGAAGTGGATAGCATCGGTGAAGTGGATAAAGTTTCTCCAACCGGTGGGGTTTTCGATATCAAAGTTGGAGTGAATGGGGTTTCTGCCGGGGAAGTTGACCTGCTGGCCACCGCACTGTACCTGGGCAACGCCGCCTTTAGCCTTTTCGAGATAGTTCTTGATAAGAGCGGGTTCGGGATATGTAGGAGCGTTGTTCTGGATCATATGGCCCATGGAGGGAGCGGTAAAAATGCGGTTTTTGAACACTACATTGCCCACCTTCAGGGGCTTGAAAATATTGGGGTACATCTGGTTCATTACTGAGGCTCTCCTTTCACTGCTTCTGAGGAAATTTTATACAATCGTTAATTTTTTGACATTTTTCATCAATTGCATTTTAGTACTAATCGGGGCAAATGGGAAATACCGAATATGAATGTCACTTATAGAAAAATTCTATACATTTCTCCGTCGATTCACACTTTTTATACACGAAAATGGTCAGAATTAACAATCTGCTGTCAATTTGTAAAATTTACACTCGGCATTTAGCACCAAACTCTTGCGCCGCTAAATAAAAAGTTATAAAATATCATAAGAAAATCTGAAAGGACATTCCATCATGGATCTGAAACAGCTGCAATACTTCCTGGCAGTTGCCAAGCACTTGAACTTCAGCCGTGCAGCAGAGGCTCTTTACATATCTCAGCCCACCCTCAGCTACCAGATAGCAGAACTGGAAAAGGAGCTGGGAACTCAGCTTTTTATCCGTGACCGTCGAAAGGTTTTTCTTACTCCCGCAGGCGGCGCACTCATAGTCATGGCCAATAAAGCGCTGGAATGTGCCGATGAGATTCACAGTATGGCTCAGCGTGGTTTCCCGGAAACTGAGCTGCTGCAGTCGCTGAGTGTGGCGTTCGACAAAACGGAAGACCACTTTGAATCCACCGGCGTTACAGGGCTTATAGCCGACTTCATCACCGCCTATCCCGAGGTGGAGTTCAAGCTCCAGCAGGCCAGTTACGAAGAGTGTATTGCCCATCTGCTGAACGAAACCCTTGACGTGGCATTTCTGGTTCTCCGTCACAATGAAACTCTGCCTGCCCCAATTCACAGCTGCCTTATCCACACCGACAGGCTTGTTCTGGTTACAAAAAAGGACCCCACGGTCCATTCCTGTGTTGAGGCTCTGAAAAAGTACAATCTTGTATCGGTGCAAAGCCGACCTCATGCCCTTACAAGAATCCTGAGATACTTCGAGCAGGAGGGTATCGACATCCATCCCCTGCCGGTGGATTCCATACCCGCTTCCTTTACCTATGTTCAGGCAGGCATCGGTGCAATTATCCTGCCGCACAATTACTTTATCCAGCATAATTACAGCGATTTGCAGGCTTTTGACATTCCATCTCCGGCGGCTGCGCTCAGCCATGTGCTGGCGTGGAATCGTGCCCGGCAGAACCCGTGTATTCAAAGGCTGGTCAGCTCGGTTGGCAGTCCCAACGATTCCGCTATAGACTTTCATAACTCTTATTGATAGAATATAAACAGCGAAAAAACAAGTAGGAGATCTTTATGGCAACAAAGAAAAAAATACTGACAAAAGAGTTTGTACTGCTGTTCATTTTTTCAGTAATCATTTGTTCTGCAATGAACATGCTGAACGTACTGGTGCCCCTGTACGTCACAGAAGACCTTGGTCAGACCGCAGCAGTAAGCGGTTTCCTGTCCACGGTTTACACCATTGCATCCTGCGTCAGCAGGCCTGTGAACGGCATTATAGTTGAGCGTTTCGGACGCCGCAGAATAATGTTCCTGGGTGCACTGCTGTATGGCGCAGCGTGTTTCGCCTGTGGTATCATCCCGGCTATCGGTCTGATGTTCGTGTGCCGTGCTCTGATGGGCATTGGCTATTCCGCCGCTTCCACTGCCAACAACACTGCATCTACCGACGTAATCCCTCCCGAGCACATGAGCGAAGGTATCGGATATTTCGGCATGAGCCAGTCTATCGCCAGTGCTATCGGTCCTGCCATCGTGGCATTTATCATTGCCGCTGTTGGTAACAGGGGTGCGCTGAACGCCACCGGCATTATCTGTCTTGGTGCCTGCGTTTGCGCTCTGGCTGTTACATACGAAAAGAACGCGAAAAAATCGGAGCCTGCTGCTGAAAAGCAGAAAACTCCGTTCTTTGAACGCACCGCCATAGTTGCTGCCCTGTTCCAGGGCGTTTCACTGTTTTTCTTCAGCTGCGGCATGTGTTTTATGACTCTGTATATTGTGTCAAAGGGTCATTCTTCCTCGGTATGCGGCACCTTCTACGTTATTTCCTCTGTATGTATCGTAGGTGTGCGTCTGCTGTTGTCACGTTTTGTATCACGCTTTCCCCATCGCGTGATGCTGGTACCCGCTTTTGCCATGCTGGTGGCAATGTTCCTGCTGCTGCCCAGAGCCGAAACCGTGGCTCATTTCTGGGGACTGGCACTGCTGTATGGCGTGGGATACGGCATTTACTGGATGGTCTTTGGTTCCGAGGCTGTGCGCCGTGCTGCTCCCGAGTGCCGTGGTGCCGCCAACGCCACTTTCTACTTTGCTTTTGACGCAGCCATCGGTATCGGCGCTTCCGTCTGGGGTCTGCTGATAGACAATATCGGCTACAACAACTGCTTCACCATTTGCGCCGTGGGCTTCGCTCTTATCGCCATAGCCTCCGCAATTGTATTTGGAAAGAAACGCATGTAATGAATAATACATAACCCCTCCCGGTATGGAGGTTGCGAAAAGGGATTTCCGCAACCTCCAACGATATTTTCCCTGACGGGAAAGTGATATATTTCCTACGGAAATGTGAAATATGCCTACGGCATGTTGATGTATCACTTCGTGATAATTAAAATTTTTAAAGGACGATATCCAGGGAT
>JAZULX010000298.1:0-16745 GCA_045603325.1 Oscillospiraceae bacterium
AGTACATTAAGTGCGATGTTTCCACTATCTGCATCGGTCTTGCTGCTTCCATGGGCGCATTTCTGTTGTCTTCCGGCGCTAAAGGCAAGCGTCTTGCGCTGCCCAATGCCGAAATTATGATACATCAGCCTTCCGGCGGCAGCCAGGGTCAGGCAACCGATATCGAGATTCAGGCTCGTCGCATCCTTCAGATGAAGGAACATCTGAATCAGATCCTTGCCGAAAACACTGGTAAGCCTCTGGAGCAGATCAAGCAGGACTGTGAACGTGACTACTTCATGACCGCTGAAGAAGCTCAGCAGTATGGCCTTATTGACAAGGTAATTACCAGAAGATAACAGGAGAAGCCATATATGGCAAAGAATGAAAACAAAACTGTTCGCTGCTCTTTCTGCGGCAAGCTTGAAAATCAGGTACAGCGCATCATTGCAGGTCCCAATGTGTACATCTGCAATGAGTGCGTTGCACTTTGTGATTCGCTGTTGGAGGACGATCGGCTGATAGTTGATGAATCCGACTACGAACTCCCCGAAAAACTTCCTGTTCCCAAGGAAATCAAAGCTTTTCTTGATGAGTATATCATCGGGCAGGACGAGGCTAAGATAGCACTTTCCGTTGCTGTTTATAACCATTATAAGCGGCTGCTTTACGGAGACAGTGGTGACGTAGAACTGCAAAAGAGCAATATCCTGCTTATCGGTCCCACCGGCAGCGGCAAAACTCTTTTTGCTCAGACTCTGGCTAAGATACTCGAAGTACCTTTTGCGATTGCAGATGCCACTACTTTGACCGAAGCCGGTTATGTTGGCGAGGACGTTGAGAATATTCTGCTTCGCCTTATTCAGGCTGCAGATTATGATGTAGAGCTTGCTCAGCGTGGTATCATCTATGTTGACGAAATTGATAAGATTTCCCGTAAAAGCGAAAGCACTTCCATCACACGTGACGTAAGCGGTGAAGGCGTTCAGCAGGCGCTGCTTAAGATTATTGAAGGCACAGTGGCCAATGTTCCGCCTCAGGGTGGACGTAAGCATCCTCAGCAGGAATTTATTCAGATTGATACCAGTAAGATTCTGTTTATCTGCGGCGGTGCTTTTGATGGTCTTGAAAAAATAATTGAATCCCGTACCGATAAATCTGCCATCGGCTTTGGTGCGAATATCACCAGCAAAAAACAAAAAGACGTTGGTCAGACTTTCAAAGACGTTCAGCCTCATGATATCCTGAAATATGGTCTTATTCCTGAGCTTGTCGGTCGTCTGCCGGTACTGGTATCCCTTAATTCCCTTACAAGAGAAGATTTGGTAAGAATTCTTACCGAACCCAAGAACTCCCTTTGCAAGCAGTATTGCAAGCTCATGGAATACGATAATGTTGAGCTTTCCTTTGAATATGCTGCTCTCGAAGCTGTCGCAGACAAGGCTATTGAACGTGAAATAGGTGCTCGTGGTCTGCGTGCGGTTATGGAAGGCATTTTGACAGAACTCATGTATGAAATTCCTTCCGATCCTGCAGTTCGCTCCGTGACCATCACAAAAGGAACTGTCGAAGGTTCGGAAAAACCCTTGATTGTCAGGGAAGAGACGTCCCGTCAGTTGAAACAACCTGCCGGTCAGGCAAAATAACTTACCTTTCCTCTTACTCCAATGGAGGTTCTCATGGCAAAATACGAAATCCCTATTTATGAATGCTATCCCGTAATGGCCCTCCGTGGTCTGACGGTATTTCCAAATATGCTCATGCATTTTGACGTGGGCAGAGAAAAGTCGGCTAAAGCACTTGATGCTGCCATGCTGGAGGATCAGAAGATTTTTCTGCTCACTCAGCGTGATATAGCCGACGATGATCCCAGTGAAGATCAGCTTTATAAGATCGGTACTATTGCACATATTCGCCAGGTCCTGAAAATGCCCGGTGATTCTATTCGCATACTTGTTGAAGGTCTGGCCAGAGGATCTATCCTTGACTTCACCCAGACTGAACCGTACTTACGAGCAAATATTGAAGCAATAGACGAGACTAAACCTGCTTCCAAAACCAAGAAAACAGAAGCCGTTTTGCGCACTTGCTATGACTTGTATGCCGAGTATCTTGATGTTGTCGGTAAGAACAACGGTGAAGCTCTGTTGAAAGTAATTTCTTCCTCTGATCCCGGTTTCATTGCTGACTATATCGCGCAGAATACTACATTTAAGTTTGAAGACAAACAACATATTCTTGAAGAACTTAATCCTACCCGCAGGGTTGAGAAACTTAATAAAATTCTTGCCAACGAAATTGATATTTTGATGATAGAATCATCTCTCAATGAGCAAGTACAGGCAAGTATTGCTAAGGGGCAGCGCGATTACTATTTGCGTGAGCAGATGAAAGTAATAAAAACTGAGCTTGGCGAAGCAGATGATGACGATGAGCTGGCAGAATATCGCAAGAAAGTTGAAAAACTTAATGCGTCCGATGAGATCAAAGAAAAACTGAATAAGGAGGTCGATCGCCTTGCAAAGCAGGGATATGGATCTTCCGAATCTTCAGTAATTCGCAATTATCTCGATACCTGCCTCGAAATGCCTTGGGGCATTACCACTAAGGAGCAGGTTGATATCGCTAAGGCCAAGAAAATTCTTGATGCTGATCATTACGGGCTTGAAAAGGTTAAAGAGCGTATTCTTGAGTTCCTTGCAGTGAAGCAGCTGGCACCTGAACTCAGCGGACAGATTCTGTGTCTTGTTGGTCCTCCTGGTGTTGGTAAAACATCCGTAGCAGTCTCTATTGCCAGATGCCTTAACCGCAAGCTTGCAAGAATTTCCCTCGGCGGCGTTCGTGACGAAGCTGATATTCGCGGTCATCGCAAAACATATGTGGGCGCAATGCCTGGTCGTATTATTTCTGCTGTTAAACAGGCAGGCTCCATGAATCCGCTGATTCTCATGGATGAGATAGACAAAATGGGCAGCGATTACAGGGGAGACCCCTCTGCCGCTTTGCTTGAAGTCTTTGATACTGAACAGAATATGGCTTTTCGTGATCATTTCCTTGAACTGCCGTTTGATCTGTCTGATGTAGTATTCATCACTACTGCTAACTCAACGTCTACCATTCCTCAGCCGCTTCTTGACAGAATGGAACTTATTGAGCTTTCCAGTTACACCGATGAAGAAAAACTGCAGATTGCAAAAAATCATCTGCTGCCGAAACAGTTGAAGAAGCATGGTCTTAATAAGAATATGCTGCGCATAACAGATGACGCAATTCGTGAGGTTATCACCGGTTACACCCGTGAATCCGGCGTTCGAAATCTTGAGCGTGAGCTGGCAGGCGTTTGCCGTAAGGCTGCCAAAAAGGTTGCCACCGACGGTGTCAGGCGTGTTACTGTCAAGGCAGGACAGCTCGAGGAATATTTGGGCGTAAGAAAGTATCATCCAGAAACCCAGAGAATGAAAGATGAAGTTGGCGTTGTAACCGGCCTTGCTTGGACATCCGTAGGCGGCGAAGTTCTGGAAGTTGAAGTCAACGTAGTTGACGGTACCGGCAAACTGGAGCTTACAGGTAACCTTGGCAACGTCATGCAGGAAAGCGTAAAGGCTGCTGTCAGCTATATCAGAAGCCGATGCAGCGAGTTCGGCATACCTGCCGATTTCCACAAAACCAAGGACATCCATGTTCATTTCCCCGAAGGTGCCGTGCCTAAAGATGGCCCGTCTGCTGGAATTACTGTTTGCACAGCTATAGTTTCTGCTCTTACAGGTGCACCTGTGAGACGCGATCTTGCTATGACAGGTGAGATATCCCTGCGTGGACGTGTTATGGCAATCGGCGGATTGAAAGAAAAGACGATGGCTGCTCTCAGAAACGGCGTAAAAACCGTGATAATTCCGGCTGAAAATGAACCGGACCTTGCGGATATTGATCCGCTGGTACGAAGTGCACTGTCTTTCATAACTGTATCTACAGCAGATGCTGTTATTCATCACGCTTTGGATTTGCCCAAAGAAAGTGTTTCAAAAGAAGAAATGGCATTTATCCCAACTATTACTGCTGCTGATGAATCTGCTGTTTCTTTAAAGCAATAGGACGGTAACATATGAACCTGAACAATGCTGAATTCATAAGATCCGCCGCTGCGGCGGGGGATTTCCCCCGGGATGGATTACCTCAGATAATTTTTGCAGGCAAGTCTAATGTGGGCAAATCCTCTGTTATAAACAAGGTGCTGAATCGCAAAAATTTTGCCCGAGTTGGTCAGAGCCCCGGGAAAACAACACATATTAACTTTTTCCTTATTGATAAAAAGGTATATTTTACAGACCTTCCCGGTTACGGTTATGCCAAAGTTTCCCAGGCTGAACGTGCTCGATGGGGGCGCCTTATTGAAACCTACTTCAACGAACCCGGAATGATAAGCCTTGGTATAATGATCGTTGACCATCGCCATAAACCTACTAAGGACGATATGGTCATGGCTACATGGTTCAAAGAAACTGGTATGCCTTTTGTTATTGTTGCCAACAAGCACGATAAGCTGAAAAAGAGCGAGATTGAGCCCAATCGTGAACTTATCCGTCAGACTCTTGAACTTGACGAAGATATTCCCATTATTTCCTTTTCTGCGGAAAAGGGGACAGGCAGAGATGAACTTTTGCGGTACATTAATGCAGCTGCTGAGGGAACATTATGAGTGCTTTCAGGGAATGGCTTGGTCAGCTCCAATTCGGATATGTTAGTGAAATACTCATCGTCGTTCTGGCAAGTCTGCTTTGTATAACTTTCCACGAATGTTCTCATGGATATGTAGCTTACAAGCTTGGCGACCCGACTGCCAAACGTCAGGGCAGGCTTAGCCTGAATCCAATTAAGCATATCGATATTTTCGGACTGGTTATGATGGCTGTTTTCAAGTTTGGCTGGGCAAAACCTGTACCTGTTGATATGCGATACTTCAAGAACCCTAAGTCGGGTATGGCTATGGTAGCTATGGCAGGCCCTTTATCAAATATTCTGCTGGCCTATATCGCTCTTTTGATTCGCGCTATAGTCATATTCTTTTTTTACGGTACAGTTGCTGGCGATATTATAATCACTTTTTTGGAATATGTGGCTTTGTTGAGTATTGGTCTTGCGATATTTAACATTATTCCTATTCCGCCATTGGACGGTTCAAAGGTGCTTAACGCCGTACTTCCCACCAATATTTACTACAAAATACTGAGATACGAACATATAGGCATGATACTTCTGCTTGCAGTGATGTATCTTGGAGTCCTTGATGTTCCGCTGTTTGCTGCACGAACTTTTGTCACCAACCTACTTTCCAAACTGGCATGGTTTCCGTACACTGTTTTGAATAGTATTTTCTGATATGGATGTGATTTTTTGACTTCGGCTCCCACTTATAGACTGGAGAGCGTCGTTAAGGCAAAGTCTGACGTTATGGAGGATTTTGTCGGTCCTCTTGACGTTATCCTCCTGCTTTTATCAAAAAATAAAATCGAGATCAAGGATATAAAAATTGCTGATATTCTTGATCAGTATCTGCAGTATCTTGAACAGATGAAACGTATGGATCTGGAGATCGCAAGCGAATTCATCACAATGGCTTCTCACCTGGTTTATTTGAAATCCAAAACACTGTTGGCAGTTGGGGATGATGAACCGGACTCCGAAATGGAGCAGTTTATAAAGTCTCTGGAAGAACGGCAGAATCAGGAGAGTTATGCTAAGGTTAAGGTGCTGTCTGAACAGCTCCGCCCGAAATATGAAAGCAGTAAAAATCTGCTTCCTCATGAACCGGAACCTTTGACTCCGGACAATACCTATAAATATAGTCATAATGCGCAGGACCTCATCGATGCTTTAAAAAGTATCGTGCTAAGAACTGAGCAGAAATTACCGCCGCCGGTGTCCGAGTTTGAAGGAGTTGTGGGTAGGGAACCATTTTCTGTTGATGAAAAAATGTCGGATATTATCCGAAGACTTCTAAAAAACGGTATTATGCGGCTTTCAACACTGTTCCGGAGCAGCAGATCCCGGTCTGAACTGGTTGCGACCTTCCTGTCTGTGCTTGAGCTTTGCAGCAAAGGCAGGATAAACCTTGCCGGTGCTGATGATGACTGCACCATATCATACATAGCTGATGAAGGCGGTGAGATAGTAAATTGAGTACATTGAATATTGAAGAAAACGTTTTAGAATCTTCCATTGAGGCTGTTCTTTTTGCCGCGGGGGAACCTGTTGCAATCGCCCGTTTGGCGCAAATGCTTGAGGTTTCCGACGAGGATATTGTTTTCGCCGCTACTAAGCTTGCTGATATGTACAGCTTCGACAGAAGAGGTATACGGCTCATAAGACTTGATGACTGTTATCAACTATGTTCTGCTCCTGAACATGCTGACCTTATCAGAAAGACTCTGGATACAAGAAAACCACCCAAACTATCCCAGTCTGCGCTGGAAGCACTTACCATTGTTGCTTACTATCAGCCCACAACCAGAGCTTATGTAGATAAAGTCAGGGGAGTAGACAGTTCTTACACCATTGGTCTTCTGCAGCAGCGTGGTCTGATAGAAGAATGCGGCCGATTGAATGTTCCCGGCAGACCTGCACTATTCAGAACCACTCAGGATTTTTTGAGAGTTTTTGGACTGACCTCTCTTGAAGAGCTTCCTCCTATGCCTGAAAGTGAACTTCTCGATACTCCTGTTTTTACCGAAATTGCCGAAGAGGTAGAGCAATGATCGCTCTTGGTATAATTTTCGCAATTTTGGTTATCATCGCTTTAACTCCTGTTGGAGTAAGAGCGATGTATGATGAGGATGGACCATTGATATGGGCTAAACTAGGTCCTTTCCGAATCAAACTTTACCCTTTACCTGAGAAGGAAAAGCCTGAAAAGAAAAAAGATAAAGAGAAGAAACCAGTTGAGCAATCACCTGAGCAAAAGGCCGCAAAAGGCGGAAATTTTGAGATGATCAAGCAGATTCTGCCCCATGGTCTTACGGCAGTCAAACGATTCTTTATCGGTTTGTGCATTAATAAGCTGACCGTGTATTTTCAGGTTGCTGATGAAGACCCTGCTAAGGCTGCCATGCAATACGGTTACGGTTGGGCAGCAATTGGAGTTGTGACAGGTCTGATTGAAAATGCTTTTACGGTAAAAGATTGTGATCTACAGGTTTTTGTCAATTTTGAAGAAAATGCCCAAAAGCGGATTTATGTTCTTGCCGAATTGACAATTCGGATATGGAGGATATTCCGCATCGGTTTTGGATTTGGTATCGAGTTTTTGAAAATACTAATCAAAAACAGAAAGAATAAAGTAAAAGAGAACACTCCAGCTAACGTTTGAAAGGAATGAACACAGCTATGGAACATCATCTCAGCGATATGATGGGCACTACGATGTCCAGAATCAAAGAAATGATAGACGTCAACACTATTGTTGGCACTCCTATCAATACTCCCGATGGTACTACTATCATACCTGTTTCCAAGGTCAGCTTTGGTTTCGCTTCCGGTGGTTCTGATTTCCAGACCAAAAACCAGACTGTCGACGCTAACTTTGGCGGTGGCGGCGGAGCCGGCGTTACTATCACTCCCATTTCGTTTTTGGTAGTAAATAACGGCAACGTAAGACTTATACCTGTTTCTGTGCCTGCCAACAACTCTGTTGACCGCATCATTGAACAGCTTCCCGAACTCATTGAAAAACTCAAGGAAATGCTGCCCAAGAAAGAGGATAAGGTCGCAGACGATCCCTTTGTAAAGTAATATTTGATGCTCCATCTTAATAGGGTGGAGCATCAATATATCTTAATCAATAATAACTTTACCTCTATTGCAGATACTATTGCTCGGTGATATTATGTTTTTGAGAAAAGTATTTGCAATAGCTTTGATAATGACATTTATTTTCCGACCTGTTTCAGCTCTTGGATTAAGTGCTGCTTCTTCTGTTTGCATTGATCTTGACAGCGGACGGATTTTGTATGCATATAATGAGAATCAGCCTATGCAGATAGCCAGCACCACCAAGATTATGACAGCGCTGGTAGTGTTGGAAAACTGCAGCTTGCAGGAGAAGGTTAAAATTCCAAAAGAAGCAGTTGGCATTGAAGGATCGTCCCTGTATCTGAAAGCCGGAGAGGTTATATCTGTTCAGGATTTGCTATATGGTCTTATGCTGCAATCGGGAAATGATGCGGCCGTTGCTTTAGCAATTCATTGTGCAGGCAGTGTTGAGTACTTTGCAAACATGATGAACGCAAAAGCGAAAGAGCTTGGATTAAACAACTGCCATTTTGTCAATCCTCACGGTCTTAGCGAGGAGGGACATCTTTGTTCAGCCTATGACCTCGCTGTTATTGCAGCACAGGCAATGAATAATCCCGACTTTGCTGCAATCGTTTCTGCAAAAAGTTATAGTTTTGGTAATCGTACGGTTGTTAATCATAATAAACTTTTGCGTATTTACGAGGGTGCTGTTGGAATTAAAACCGGATTCACAAAAGCAGCGGGTCGCACTTTGGTAGGTGCTGCGGAAAAAAATGGGCAAACGCTAATTACTGTAACCCTGAGTGCGCCAAATGATTGGAACGACCATGTGCAGCTGTTTGATTACGGGTTTAAAAATTTTACTGAAACTGAGATCATCTGTGACGGTGAGGTAATTGCCAGGCTTCCGGTTGCCGGATCCAACGAAGATACGGTTACAGTTGTAGCAGACGATGAGTTTTATTATCCGTTGAAAAAAGATGAAGAAACAGAACTTGAGCTTCATATTCCTGATTTTTTAATCGCACCTGTGCAGCAGGGACAGTATGTCGGTTCTGCTGTAATCACTCTTAGTGGCGAAATAGTTGGAGAAGTTTCGCTTATAGCAGGTCACTATGTGGCTGCAAAAGAACCCGAGAGACAAATCAGTTTAATTGAGAAAATATTAGGACTGTTACCATGAATGAAAGACTGCAAAAGATTCTTTCGTCTTACGGAGTTGCATCAAGACGAAAGGCAGAAGACCTTATATTGCAAGGCAGAGTAACTGTAAACGGTGTTGTAGCATCTCTTGGAGATAGTGCAGACGCATCTGTTGACGTTATTGAAATTGATGGAAAACCGTTACCGGAGCAGTCCGGTAAGGTTTACATAATGCTTAACAAACCACGAGGATATGTGACCACCCTTAGTGATGAAAAGGGAAGAAAGACTGCTGCTTCATTGGTTAAAGATTGCGGCTTCAGGGTTTATCCTGTTGGTCGTCTCGACATGGATTCGGAAGGGCTGCTGCTGTTTACCAATGACGGTGAAACTGCAAATCGGTTGATGCATCCAAGTTTCGAGAAGAATAAGACCTATCTTGTCACTGTTAAAGGTGAAATTGAAGGCAAGATTGCACAACTTACTCAACCTATGGAGATTGATGGATATTTGACTGCCGGTGCAGAAGTTAGCGTTCACAGCTTAATCAGCACTGGTGCAAGGTTGTATATTACTATCCACGAAGGTCGCAACAGGCAGGTCAGGAAAATGTGCAGCAGTGTTGGGCTCAAAGTCACCAGGCTTATAAGAATCGAGGAAGATGGAATAAAGCTTGGTAACCTGACTGCCGGTAAGTGGAGACATTTGACAGATGATGAGTTGAGAACGCTTGGAATTGAATAAAATGCAGGAAATTTTGCATTTCCTGCATTTTTTTCTTGCATTGAAGATGAAATGATTGTAGAATTAATAAGTTAGCTGTTTCCGAAAAACTATATTGAAATGGAGTAGCAATATGACACAAGATATTCTTGCCGCCATTCAATCCGGTATGAGCGGATTTTCTAAGGGTCAGCGGCTTATTGCAAATTTTATTATCAATAATTATGATAAGGCAGCTTTTATGACTGCAAGTAAATTGGGTAAAACTGTTGGTGTAAGTGAATCAACTGTTGTACGTTTTGCCGTTGAACTTGGATACGACGGTTACCCAAATATGCAGAAGGCACTGCAGGAGATGATCCGCAGCAAGCTCACCTCTGTTCAGCGTTTGGAAGTCGCCAATGACAGAATGAGTGAACAGGATATTGCCGGAAGCATTTTGCAGAGCGATATTGAAAAAATACGCCTTACAATAGATGAGCTTGACCGTGCCGCTTTTGACACTTCTGTCAAAGAAATTCTTGGTGCAAAACATATTTATCTGGTTGCATTGCGTTCTTCTTCGGCACTGGCATCGTTCTTTGGATTCTATCTTAGTCTGATGTTCGACAATGTCCGAATCGTAAATACACCTTCAACGAGTGAAATGTTTGAACAGCTGGTACATGTTGGAGCTGACGATGTTGTTGTCGCAATAAGTTTCCCAAGATACTCCAGCAAAACTGCCAAGGCTGTTCTATTTGCCAGAGACAGAGGCGCAAAGGTCATTGCAATTACCGACAGTAAGAGTGCACCTATTGCTGAATTTGCAGAGAAAGTACTTATAGCCAAAAGCGACATGCTGTCTTTTGTTGACTCCCTTGTTGCTCCTTTGAGTCTGATTAATGCACTTATAGTTGCTATTGGCAGAGAAAAATACGGAGAAGTTACAGCAACTTTCTCTGAATTGGAAAGAATTTGGGAAGAATACGGAGTATATGAGAAAGTTCACAAGTGATGTAGCCGTCATTGGCGGTGGTCCCGCCGGTTTGATGACCGCAATTACTGCGGCCGGTCGTGGAAAAAGAGTTATACTTATTGAACGCAACAATTCCTGCGGCAAAAAATTGTTGATTACCGGTAAGGGAAGATGTAATGTTACCAACAACTGCGCTTGCGACGAGGTAATGAGCAATATCCCCAGAAACCCTCGTTTTATGTTCAGTTCTTTAAGCGCTTTTGGTCCGTCTGACGTTATGAAGTGGTTTCAGGACAGGGGAGTGCAGTTAAAAACCGAGCGTGGCAACCGTGTATTTCCCGAGTCTGATAAGTCAAATGATGTTCTTCAGGCGTTGCTGAAGGCTTCAAAAGCGGAAGGCGTGGAGATAATAACCGGCAGAGCAACAGAAATTTTGACTTCTGATAGTATTGTTTCTGGAGTAAAAGGCGATGATTTTGAAATCAGATGTTCAAATGTTGTCCTTGCTACAGGCGGTAAGTCCTATCCATTGACTGGTTCTACCGGAGATGGATATAAGATGGCCTCAAAGCTTGGACATTCAATAGTAGAACCCAAACCGTCCCTTGTTCCTTTGGAAGAAGATGGTGACGATTGCGCCAAAATGCAGGGACTTGCGCTGAAGAATATTTCTGTCAAGCTCATTAATCAGAAAGGTAAAGCTGTTTTTTCTGATTTTGGAGAACTGCTGTTTACCCATTTCGGTGTTTCGGGGCCTGTGGTTCTCAGTGCAAGTGCGCACATGAAAGAAAAGGACACCTACAAACTGCGCCTTGATCTTAAACCTGCACTGGATGAAAAGACTCTTGATGCGCGTATTCTGAGAGATTTTGAAAAATACCAGAATCGCGACTTCTCAAATGCACTGTCTGATTTGCTTCCAAGACTCTTGATTCCTGTGATTATTGAAAGAAGCGGTATTCCTTCTGATATTAAGGTTAATTCCATCACAAAGAGTCAAAGAAGATCTCTTCTTGAGGCAATTAAATTCTTTGACATCCTGATTCTTGGCAAGCGTCCCATTGAAGAAGCAATCGTAACTTCCGGAGGTATCAAAACCGGAGAAATCAACCCTACAACATTGGAATCAAAACTGGTTTCCGGATTGTATTTTGCCGGTGAAATCATTGATGTTGACGCTTATACCGGAGGTTTCAACCTTCAAGTGGCCTGGTCTACGGCTTATGCAGCAGGAATTGCAGTTCAATAAAGAAATTTTCAATTGCTGAGTAATATAAATTAACGGAGATAATTATGAAATTCTATTCAATCGCTATTGATGGTCCGGCCGGTGCCGGTAAGAGCACTTTGTCAAAACTTCTGGCAAAAGAGCTTGGATTCATGTATGTTGACACCGGTGCAATTTATCGCACTGTTGGATACTATATCAACCTCATGGGCATCGGTTCAAAGGATACTGACGGTGTGCGCCGACTGATCGACGAGGTCAATATTGACATTTTCATCGACGAAAACAATGTTCAGCGTATGATTTTGAACGGTCAGGATGTAACTGACGAGATTCGTACTCCCGAAATGTCAAAATATGCATCCGATGTATCTGCTATGCCTTTTGTCCGCAGTTTCCTCCTTGATATGCAGAGAGACCTTGCCAGAAAAAATAATGTAATTATGGACGGTCGCGATATCGGAACAGTTGTTTTGCCCGATGCTGATCTGAAAATTTTCCTTACCGCTTCCGCTGAAGAGAGGGCAAGACGCAGATATGAAGAGTATGTTGCCAAAGGCGAAAAGACAACTCTTGAGAAAGTGCTGTCTGACATCAACCAGCGTGACTTCAATGATAGCAATCGTAAAGCAGCACCGCTTAAGAAAGCAGCGGATGCTATTGAAGTTGACACTACAGGCGAAACTCTTGAACAGAGCGAAAAACGCGTCATTGAGCTTGTACGGGAGAGACTTTCAATATGAATCCATGGTATAAAGGCATACTCAATGTAGGCTGGCCTTTCTTTACGCTTTATCATCCCATTAAAGTTGCCGGTCAGGAAAATATTCCTGAAGGCGGCTGTCTTGTATGTGCCAACCACAGTTCCATGTCTGATCCCTGTTTTGTTGTTGTTGCTTTTTCAAAGAAACGACAGCTGCACATTATGGCTAAAGCTTCTGTTATGCGAATTCCTTTATTGGGACCGCTGCTTAAGAAGGCAGGTATTTTTGGCATAGAGCGTGGTAAAGCGGACTTCAATGCAATTAAAACTGCAATGAAGCTGCTTAAAGACGGAGAGTACGTGCTAATGTTCCCCGAAGGCACTAGAGTCAGGGAAGAAGATGATATTGAAGCAAAGAACGGTGCAGCGATGCTTGCTGTCAGAACAGGAGTGCCTGTTTTGCCTGTCTATATTCCTGTTAAGAAGCCGGCTTTCAGACGGCTTACTGTAGTGATCGGTGAACCGTATCATATCGTTCCAGAGACACGCAGACCTTCTCAGGAAGATTACCATCGATATGCTAACGAACTGCTGGATAAGATTTATAAGCTTGGAGAAGTTAAATGAAAGTAACCATTGCTAAAACTGCCGGATTCTGTTTTGGTGTCAATCGAGCTGTTGATATGGTCTGGAACACTGTTGAAAACGGCAAAAAATGCGTGACCTACGGTCCTATTATCCACAACCGTCATGTTGTGAACCGCTTTGCGGAACACGGCGTTTTTGAGCTTGAGGGCGAACCTCAGCCCGGTACGGCAGTAATACTGCGATCCCATGGTGTTTCGGCAGCGGTTTATCAGCAGCTTGATGATCTTGGTGTGGAATATGTAGACGCAACCTGTCCCTTTGTAGCCAGGATCCACAGTATCGTAAAAGATGCCGAAAGCAGGGGAAGACTGCCGATTATTATCGGAACAAGAACACACCCTGAAGTTCAGGCTATAGCCGGTCATTGCACCAACTCTATCATATTCCAGTCTGCGGATGAGATTGAAATCTTTGCCAAAGAAAACCATATTGATCCAGAAACTCCAATTACAGTAGTTTCGCAAACCACAAATACCAAAAATAAGTTTAATTCGTGCATCGAAATATTAAAAAAACTATATACAAATCCCGAAATATTTGATACAATATGCAGTGCGACGGAAAATAGGCAAACAGAAGCCATGGCATTGGCAGCCGCTTGTGACGCTATGATAGTCATTGGCGACACCGGAAGCTCCAACACAAAACGCCTTGCCGAAATTGCGGCGGAGAACTGCCACATAACTCAATTTATCGACAATGCGGACGAGCTTGACATCTCTCTGTTTGAAAACTGCAAAACCGTAGGCATCACTGCAGGCGCATCAACGCCGCAGTGGATCATAAAGGAGGTCTATACAAAGATGAGCGAAGAACTCAAAATCCAGGAATCTGCTGAAGAGGTAGTAGAAGCAGTTGAAACTGCACCCGCAGCAGAAGAAAATTCTGTCGAGGAAGAGGAATCCTTCGAAGCTCTTCTTGACAAGTCCTTCAAAACCTTAAGATCAGGAGAGAAAGTCACAGGCATTGTCACAGCCATTTCCCAGTCAGAGATTTCTGTCGACCTTGGCGCCAAACAGTCCGGTTACATACCTGTTGCCGAGTTTAGTGACGATCCCACTGCTAAGGTTGAGGATCTTTTCAAGATCGGCGAAGAAGTTGAGGCTTATATCCTCAGAGTAAACGACGTTGAAGGCACTGTTATGCTGTCCAAGAAGCGTCTGGACTCCGTTAAGTCCTGGGACGACATCGAAACCGCACGTGAAGAACGTACCGTTATCGAGGCTGTTGTCACCGAAGAAAACAAGGGCGGCGTTGTTGCCAACGCCCGCGGCATCCGCGTTTTCGTACCTGCATCCCAGACCGGTCTGGCCAAGGATGCTCCCATGAGCGACCTGCTGAAGCAGAAGGTTCGCCTCCGCATCACCGAGGTCAACAAGGCTCGCCGCAGAGTTGTTGGCTCCATCCGTGCCGTACAGTACGAAGAACGCAAGGCAGCTGCTGAGCAGGTTTGGGCTGAAATCGCAGAAGGCAAGAAGTATCAGGGCACTGTTAAGAGCCTGACTTCCTATGGCGCTTTCGTTGACATCGGCGGCGTAGACGGCATGGTTCACGTTTCTGAACTGTCCTGGAACCGCATCAAGAACCCCGCTGAGGTCGTTTCTGTTGGCGATTCCATCGAAGTTTATGTCATCTCCTTCGATACCGAAAAGAAAAAGATCTCTCTCGGCTACAAGACCGCTGAGACCAACCCCTGGAACATTTTTGTCAACAACTATCAGATCGGCGACGTCGCTGACGTTAAGATCGTTAAGCTGATGACCTTCGGCGCTTTCGCTGAAGTCGTTCCCGGCGTTGACGGCCTTATCCACATCTCCCAGATTGCTGACCGCCGCATCGGCAAGCCCGGCGACGTTCTGACCGAAGGTGAGACTGTTCAGGCCAAGATCATCGACATTGATCTCGAAAAGCAGAAGATTTCCCTTTCCATCCGTGCTCTGCTTGAATCCGAAGCAGAAGCCAATGTTGGCGAGGAAGACGAAATCGTTGCTTCCACCGAAGATTACGTCGAAGAAGCTCCTGTTGAAGAGGAAGCTGAATAAGTTATTAAAATCCCGGACTTATGTCCGGGATTTTTCTTAAAATATAGCTTCGCCTAAAGCCTATAATCAAAATGTATTAAAGGTACAATTATATGGAACAGAACACAAGCGGTTATTTTGAATATAAACCCGTAAAAAAGATTGATACTCCTTGCATACCTGATTTAAAGGTTTATCCTTTCGTCTTTGACAGCCGCCTGACTACTGATGAACTGATAGAGTATCTTCTGGATGAAATTGGTGCGCTCCCAATGTCTCTTGATGATTTCAGTGGTGCTTATCTGAAGATGATAATAGAGAATATCTACAACCTCTATCCTGATATTCAGCCTGATACTCAGCATGATTTTGTGGCGTACAGGTTAAATAACACAGACGGTTATGATATGTCATATGGTAGTAACTCTGTCTATGTGATTTTTGACAAAGTAACCGGATACTGTGATTCAAACAGCAATAAGCTATTACGCTTGCTGACACTTAAACGGGGAATATCGAAAGCAGACTTGGAACAAAGAACACCAGCCTATTATCATCTTCTATTCTTGTTAAGCGAGACTGAAAAATAAAAAGCTGTCATACCTGCATTTACCTGTAATGCGGTATGACAGCCTTTTAATTCATAATAAGAGTGTTCGGAATGACACGATATCTTATGCGTATCTCTTGGCTATAACTTCGATCTCAACAAGACCGCCCTTGGGCAGGGCAGCTACCTGAACGCAGGAACGGGCAGGATATTTGGAGGTGAAGTACTGGGCGTAGATTTCGTTGAATACAGCGAAGTCATTCATGTCAGCCAGGAAAACGGTGGTTTTGACAACATTTTCAAATGTCATGCCGCCGGCTTCCAGAACAGCTTCTACGTTCTTGAATGCCTGATGAGACTGTTCAACGATGCCTCCTTCAACCAAAGCGCCGGTGGCGGGATCAAGACCAAGCTGACCGGAAGCGAACAGGAATTCACCTGCTACGATAGCTGCGTTGTAGGGCCCAACAGCAGCGGGGGCTTTCTGTGCCAATACGATGTGTTTCATTTTTATTTTCCTTTCCAATTTTATTTCTATGATAGGGCAGGAGCAAACTCCCGCAAAATTAATAATCTTTTTTTGTTTCCAGATACTCGTCATAAGTGATGCGAAGATCACGGGCGCCATCTTCGTTGAACTCAACAATACGGTTACAAAGAGTAGACAAAGTTTCATGGTCGTGGCAGGCGATGAAAACATTGCCCTTGAAATCAATAAGGCCGTTGTTCAGTGCGGTGATGGATTCCAGGTCAAGATGGTTGGTGGGCTGGTCGAGCATAATGCAGTTTGCACCGGACAGCATCATACGGGACAACATACAGCGCACCTTTTCACCACCGGAAAGAACATGAGCAGGCTTGAATACGTCTTCACCGGAAAACAGCATGCGACCAAGGAAACCACGCAGATAGGTTTCGGACTGATCCTCAGAGAACTGACGCATCCAGTCGATAAGATTCAATTCACAGCCATCGAAGAACTCGGTGTTGTCCTTAGGGAAGTA
>JAZULX010000299.1:0-2882 GCA_045603325.1 Oscillospiraceae bacterium
CCCGATGAACTGACTGCAAAGATCATCACCGGCGAGTATGACATTGCCGCCATCCCCACCAATCTTGCAGCCAACCTGTATAAAAAGACCGAAGGCCAGGTCAAGCTTCTGGCGCTGAACACCCTCGGTGTGCTGTATATCATGCAGAACAGCCCCGACGGTCAGGTGATTTCCGACCTGTCGGAGCTGAAAGGCAAAACTCTTTATGCCACCGGTCAGGGCAGCAACCCCGAATACGTTCTGAACTATCTGCTGCGTCAGTCCGGACTTGAACCCGGCGTGGACGTAACCATCGAATACCTGGCAGCTCACGACGAGCTGGTTGCTCTGGCAGCCTCCGGTGAGGTGGAATACTGCATGCTGCCCGAACCCAACGTCTCCGTCCTGT
Source organism: Oscillospiraceae bacterium (assembly GCA_045603325.1). GTDB lineage: Bacteria > Bacillota > Clostridia > Oscillospirales > Oscillospiraceae > SIG469. Next base: position 389 of record JAZULX010000299.1, read on the forward strand.
CCAACAAAAACGCAGACATGAAAGCTGCCATCGACCTGACCGAGGTCTGGGAAGCTGCCGGTGCAGAAGGCGTGCTTACCATGGGTTGCCTGGTGGTCAACAGTGCCTTTGCCGAAGCTAATCCCGATGCTGTGGCCTCTTTCCTTGAAGAATACGCAGCCTCAGTAGATTATGTAAACTCCGAAACAGCTGCCGCCGCAGAACTTATCGTAAAATACGAAATCGTGGCTGCAGCTCCCGTGGCCCAGAAAGCTCTGCCCAACTGCAACATCGTATGCATCACCGGCGAAGAAATCTGGCCAGCCATCGAAGGATATTACAAGGTCCTGTTTGATGCTCAGCCCACTTCCGTTGGCGGAACCATGCCCGAAAGCGGCATGGTCTGGGTCGGTTGATGAGCCCCCGGGTAAAAAAGTCAATACAGTCCATAGCCGCAGCTTTGTTCTGGCTTGCCGTCTGGCAGGCCGCAGCTGCGGCTGTTGGGCGTGAACTGCTGCTGCCAACACCGGCGGCAGCTTTTACCGCACTGGCAAGAAATGCTGTTCAAACTGAGTTCTGGCACAGTGTAACCCTGTCTTTACTGCGTGTTTTGCTGGGTTTTGCGTCCGGCGTAGTGCTGGGAACGGTGTTTGGCGCAGTTACAAAAGCCTTCAAAACCATGGATATACTCCTGTCTCCGCTGCTCCGTATTGTCAGAGCAACCCCGGTGGCGTCCTTCATCATTCTTGCCCTTGTGTGGATAAGCTCAGGCATACTTCCGGGGTTCATTTCCATGCTTATGGTGATACCGGTGGTCTGGGCCAACATTTACGAAGGCATTTCCTCGGTGGACAGCGACCTGCTGGAGGTGGCAAAAGTATATCGATTCTCGGGATTCAAGACATTGAAGCTTATTTATCTGCCCTCACTTCGCCCGTATTTCAAGGCTGCCATTATCACGTCCCTCGGCATGGCATGGAAATCCGGCATTGCGGCAGAAGTTTTATGTCAACCAAAAGGATCCATCGGTATCGGGCTTTATTACTCAAAACTGTATCTTGAAACCGCAGATTTGTTTGCATGGACAGCTGTGGTAATAATCCTGAGTTTCATCGTTGAAAAAGGTGTTGCGGCACTGCTGAAAAGGATGTGAGTAAATGGGTATAATGCTTGAAAACATATCCCTTTCTTTCGGCGAAAAGGTGATATTTGAAAACTTTTCCCACGAATTTGCCGACATCGGTGTCACCTGTATCATGGGGCCATCCGGCAGGGGAAAGACCTCTTTGCTGCGAATCATCTGTGGCCTGCAAAAGCCAGACTCCGGCGCCGTATATAATTGCAGCAACCCGTCTGTAATGTTTCAGGAGGACAGGCTCATGCCCTGGCTCACAGCCGGCGAAAATATCACCGCCGTATGCGACTGCGACCCGTCGGTTTACCTGAAACTTGTCGGGCTGGATAGCGAAACAGACACCCTGCCTGCCCAGCTCAGCGGTGGTATGGCCAGGCGTGTTGCATTGGCCAGAGCATTGGCTTACGACGGCGACTGCCTGCTGCTGGACGAACCATTCAAGGGGCTTGACGATGAACTGAAGAACACAATGTACAGCCTTGTCGCTGAGGCCGCAAAGTCAAAACCCGTTATCCTTGTCACCCATGACGAAGAGGACGCAAAGGCTCTGAATGCAAATATTTTGCGATTGTAAAGCAATAATAAATAAGCTGTCATTTCGAACATTGCGCAGCAATGGAGAAATCCCCATCTTGATAGGGGGATCTCTCCGCCGTCAAAGACGGCGTTCGAGATGACAGCTTATTCAATAATTATGTAAACTTAGCCCAGCTTCTGATAATTGACTTTGCCGTTAGCCAGTCTGGGGAATTCGTCCATGAACTTGACGTTGACCATGGTGGGGGAGATCTTCAGCTTGGAGATGAGGTACATAATGATCTTCTCCTTCAGGCTTTCGTCGTCGGAGCAGACATAAACGCCCATGTTGTTGTCAACACCGTGGCAGGCAACGGGAATGCCGCCCAGTTCCTGGGAGATCAGCTTTTCGGTTTCGTCCATGCTTACGCGTTCGCCGGCAAACTTCAGGAAACGAGCCTTACGACCAACGATGTAGTAGAAGTCTTCTTCGTCGCGGTAAGCGATATCGCCGGTATGGAGACCTTCGGTGTAATCGTAACCCTTGATCAGGTCTTCGCCGCAGGAAGCATAGCCCATGCAGACGGTGGGTCCGAAGAAAACGATTTCGCCGGCCACGTTAGGCTCGGTGATGACGTTGCCGTCGTCGTCCCAGATCTCGGCACGTCCGGGAGGTACTGCCTGGCCGATACTGCCAAGCTTGCGGATATTGTCCAAGCCGGTCATAACGATCAAACCGCCGGGAGCTTCGGTGGCACCGTAGATGATCTGCAGAGCGCCGCCATTGTCGTGATGCCACTGAGCGTAGGTCTTCTGCATTTCAACAGGCATGGCGCCGCCGGCTTCGGTGGTGTAGCTCATCTT
>JAZULX010000300.1:0-4713 GCA_045603325.1 Oscillospiraceae bacterium
TATTAATTATTAATTCGATTTGCGCCTTCCAACACAGAAAGGATATGTATCACCCATGAAAGCAGTAGTTACCCGTGTTTCCTCTGCCTCCGTCACCATCGAAGGCAAAGTAAACGGCAAAATAGATAAAGGCTTCCTTGTCCTGCTGGGGGTTGGCCCCGAGGACGATATGAAGCACGTGGAAAAGCTGGCAGATAAAATCTGCGGCCTTCGTGTTTTCGAAGATGCCGACGGAAAAATGAACGTCAGCCTTGGAGACGCCGGCGGAAGCCTGCTGGTGGTGTCCAACTTCACCCTTTACGGCAGCTGCATCAAAGGCCGCAGACCGGACTTTTTCGGCGCAGCCGCACCCGAAAAGGCTATTCCCCTGTACGAAGCCTTCCTCGCCCGGTGCGAAGCCAACGGTTTCCCGCCCCAGCACGGAGAATTCGGCGCCCATATGGAAGTCGAAAGCGTCAACGACGGACCCATTACGCTTATAATCGATTCCAATGAGCTTATAAAATAGTTAATTAATAATTAAAAATTAATAATTAATATTTGCATAATGCAAGGTGTCTTTTTCAAATCCCTGATTTGAAAACACATCAATTACTAATTATTAACTATTACTTATTAATTTGATTTCCGCCTTCCACCACAGAAAGGAAACGTTCCATGAAAATCTACTCCCTTCCCGTAAGCGATTACGAGACCAATTGCTATATAGTCGAAGACGAGACCACAAAAAATGCCGTTGTCATCGACCCCGGCGCAGAAGAGGATTTTATTCTCAGAACCCTTAAAGACGAAGGCCTGACCGCAAAGCTTATTCTGCTGACCCACGGCCACTTCGACCATACCGGCGCTGTCCGTCCTCTCCACGAGGCCACCGGCGCACCTGTCTGGATCCACGAAAAAGACGTGGCAGACAACCTTTCCGGCACTTCCCTGAAAGACATAGCCAATTTCTACGACGAAGGCGATACCGTAACCATGGACAGCCTGACCTTCAAGGTTATGAATACCCCCGGCCACACTCCCGGCTCCTGCGTACTGCTGTGCGAAAATGTGATGTTCGCCGGCGACACCCTGTTTGCCGGTTCCTGCGGACGTACCGACTTCCCCGGCGGCAGCTGGCAGCAGATGTGCGCATCTCTGAAACGCCTTGCCGAAATGGAAGGCGACTGGAGAGTGCTGCCCGGTCATATGAACCCCACCACCCTGTCCCGTGAACGTATGGTAAATCCTTTTGTCATCGAAGCTCTGAGCCAATGAAACTTTACCTGAAAGGCCACGACTACGAATACGCCGCAACTCAGATGCTGCTGGCGCTGATGCCGGAAAATAAGCCTGTGCTGGTGCAGAAAGCACCCCAAAAAGCAGAGGACGGAGCCGTATCTGCCCTGTTCCGGGGCGAAAAAATCTACACCGGCACCTGCCGCCTGACTTTGGACGGCAAAACCGTGACCGCATCAACAAGAGCAGCGGCTCCCGGAACCCATGCAGACAAGGATACCCGGGTACGGCTGGAACAGCGGCTTATTAAGCAGTCCGTTTTCAAGGCATACTGCGCCTTGACCGGCAACACTCCGCCCTGGGGCGCCCTGTCCGGCGTAAGACCCACCAAGCTGGTCACCCGGCACATCCTGAGCGAAAACGGTACGGCCAAAAGCGCAGACAAAATGATGCGAACCATGTACAGCGTAACGCCCAAACGCAGCCGCCTTTGCGTGGAAGCGGGTATGCACACCGTTGAGGCAGCCCGAAGCCTGAAGGAAGACGAGATCTCCCTGTATATCGGCATCCCCTTCTGCCCCACCCGCTGCACCTACTGCTCTTTTGTGGGCCATTCCATCGAGCGTTCCGCAAACCTGCTGGAACCCTTCCTTGAAGCGCTTCACCGGGAGCTGGAAGTTACCGCAAAGCTTATCAGCGATTCGGGCAAAAAGATACGCACCATATATATCGGCGGCGGAACGCCCACCACCCTTAATGCGGCTCAGCTGAAAAGTCTTATCGAAAAAACCAAAACGGTGTTCGATCTGTCCCGTCTTACTGAATATACGGTTGAAGCCGGCCGGCCGGACACCATCGACGCCGAAAAGCTGAAAACCCTCAAAGACCTTGGGGTCAGCCGCATAAGCGTCAATCCTCAGACCATGCGGGACGATGTGCTGAAGCTCATGGGCAGGAACCATACCTGCGCCCAGACGGAAACCGCCATGGAACTGGCCTTGGCACAGGGATTTGAAGCGGTGAACGCCGATATGATAGCCGGACTTCCCGGAGACGATTACCGGGGCTTCTGCGATTCCCTTGAAAAGATAATTGCATACGGCCCCGAGAACATAACCGTCCACACTCTGTCCATCAAGCGGGGTTCGGAACTGAACGCCAACGGCGGAACCATCCCCAGCGGCGAAGAGGTTGGGCGTATGCTGGAATTTGCCGGGGATGTACTGCGCAATGCAGGTTACGAACCCTATTACCTGTACCGCCAGAAATATATGTCCGGCAGTTTCGAAAACGTGGGCTGGACAAAGCCCGGCCACGACAATCTGTATAACATCTGCATGATGGAAGAACTCCACACCGTTATCAGCTGCGGCGGAGCGGGTTCCACCAAGGTGATTGGGTCAGACGGCAAGCTTGTCCGCCAGACAAACCCCAAATATCCCAAAGAGTATATTACCAATATCGACAAGATACTGGACGACAAGAAAAAGATAAATTTGAAAGGATGACAACCATGGACGACAAGATCAAGAATCTGCTTAACAGAGCAAAAACCGCCGCTCATATAGCCGGTGACGCAGCCGGTAAGGGCATCAACGCCGCTTCCAAAAAGGGCAGCGAGATCGCCCAGTCCGCAAAACTCAGCAAAAAGGTATTCGATCTGGAAGGCGATATCAATATCCTGATGCAGAGCATCGGCAAAATGGTTTACGATACCCATTGCGGCATCGAAGTCAACGCCGAAGAACTGGAAGCCAAGCTGGTGGAAGCAGACGGCAAGTATGCCGAGCTGGAAGCTGCCCGTGAAGAATTGGCAGTACTGAAAAACACCCGCAAGTGCCCTGTCTGCGGCGAAGATGTCAGCAAGGAAGACAAGTTCTGCAAAAACTGCGGAGCAGTGCTGGATTGATTTTTGGTTAATCCAAAAATCAATCCAATTAATAATTAATAGTTAATAATTAATATTGAATGAGCAACGTCAACTATTGGTTATTAATTATTAGTTCTTAATTATTAATTACTAAAGAGGAATCATCATGTCATACGATATTCTTTTCAAAGACATCACCCTCATCACCATGCGTGACGAGGCACCGGTGCTGCACAGCACCTGCCTTGGCGTCAAAGACGGCAAAATAGCTTACATGGGCCGCAAGGACCCCGGCGAAGCAAAGCGTGTGATCGACGGTCGCGGCAAGGTGCTTATGCCCGGCCTTATCAATGCCCACACTCACCTGCCCATGACTCTTATGCGGGGCTATGCCGACGATTATGATCTTCAGACCTGGCTCAACGACTATATCTTCCCTGTGGAGGATAAGCTGGACAGCCGTGCCGTAAAATGCGGCACCCTGCTGGGTATTGCCGAAGCCATCCGGACCGGCACCACATCCGTCTCGGATATGTACTATTTCTGCGACGATATCTGCCAGGCGGTTCAGGAAAGCGGCATCAAGGCCAACATTTCCAGAAGCTGCGTCCTGTTCACCGACCCCATTGAGGACGATTTCCGGTTCGACACCCATCAGGGCTGCTCCGAAACCGCAGAGCTTTTTGAAAAATGGCATAAAGCAGATGACGGACGTATAAAAATAGATATGTCCATCCACGCCGAATACACCTCCAACTACCTGCTGTGGGAAGCCCTTTCCGACTTTGCCAAGGAAAAGGAAGCTGCCATGCAGGTTCATGTCAGCGAAACCAAGTCCGAACACGAACAGTGCCTCGACCGCCACGGTCTTACTCCCGCTTCCGTGCTCAGCTGCCACGGTGTGTTCGATGTGCCCGTAACAGCTGCCCACTGCGTCTGGGTGGAGGACGAGGACATCGCCCTTATGGCAAGAAAAGGCGCCACCGCCGTACATAACCCGGTAAGCAACCTCAAGCTGGGCAGCGGTGTGGCTCCCGTAAAGAAGATGATGGAAGCCGGACTGAACGTGGCTCTGGGTACCGACGGTGTGGCATCCAACAACAACCACGATATGTTCCGTGAAATCAATGCAGCAGCCCTTATCCACAAGGGCACCAACACCGATCCCACCTGCGTCACCGCATGGGAAGCCCTGAAAATGGCCACCGTCGGCGGTGCCAAGGCTCAGGGTCGTGAAAACGAGTGTGGTCAGCTGGCCATCGGATTCGATGCGGACCTTATTATGCTGGATCTCTCCGCACCCCATATGGTCCCCTGCCACAACGTGATTTCAAATATCGTCTATTCCGCCACAGGAAACGACGTGTGCATGACCATGGTTCGTGGTAATATCCTTTATGAGGACGGCGTTTGGAACACCATCGACCTGACCGAAGTTTATCAGGAACTGGCAAACCACGCCATCCCCAAGCTGTTTGGAAAATAATAAAATAAGGCCCCCTTGTGTAGAAGGGTCGTGTTTGGCAATGCCAAACACACGAAGTTTGCTTTTAGCAAACTTTGGGCTGTCAGCGAAGCTGACTGGGGGATTGTTTGCTTGACTTGCGACAACCCCTCCGTCTTCG
>JAZULX010000301.1:0-11198 GCA_045603325.1 Oscillospiraceae bacterium
GTCGGGTATGGGATGAGTCTTGTCGTCCTCGGGCATGGTGAGAATGGGTATCATGGTTATGGATCCGGGTTTACCTTGGCGCCGTCCTGCACGTTCATACATGGTGGCAAGGTCAGTATAAAGGTATCCAGGATATCCTCGGCGTCCGGGCACCTCTTTTCGGGCTGCACTGACCTCACGAAGAGCCTCAGCATAGTTGGTAATGTCGGTGATGATGACCAGAACATGCATGTCCTTTTCAAACGCCAGATATTCAGCTGCGGTCAGTGCCATTCTGGGCGTGGCAATACGCTCGATGGCTGGGTCATTTGCAAGGTTTGTAAACAGCACGGTACGGTCGATGGCACCGGTACGGCGGAAATCGCGAACAAAGTATTCGGACTCTTCAAAGGTGATGCCCACAGCTGCAAAAACAACTGCGAAATTGGAATCGGATCCAAGCACCTTTGCCTGACGTGCTATCTGGGCAGCCAGTGCCGCATGAGGCAGACCGGAGCCGGAAAAAATCGGCAGTTTCTGGCCACGGACAAGGGTGTTCAGACCGTCGATAGCCGAAACGCCTGTCTGAATAAACTCGTTGGGATAGTCCCTGGCTGCAGGATTCATGGGCAGACCGTTGATATCCATGTAAGCCTCCGGCAGGATGTCCGGACCTCCGTCTATGGGGTTTCCCATACCGTCGAATACCCTGCCAAGCATATCTTCAGATACACCAAGGCGCAGGCTGTGACCCAGAAAACGCACCTTACTTTGGGCAAGGTTGATGCCCGAGGAACTGTCAAACAGCTGAACCAACGCGTCTGTACCTTCAATTTCCAGCACCTTGCATCGGCGTATCTCACCGTTGGGCAGTTCAATTTCCCCCAGTTCGTCATAAGCAACGCCTTCAACGCCTTTAACCAGCATAAGAGGGCCGGATACCTCAGAAATGGTTTTATACTCTTTTATCATATCTCAGTCACACCTGCCTTCCGACGTATCTCATTAATGCTGTTTTCCATTGCGGTAACGATGTCTGCATAAACGGCGGGGTATTCCTCCACCGGTACGCTTTTTGCACGACCGATGCGCTCACGCTGGGGGATATCCAGCAGAGGCTGAAGCTCCACTCCTTCAGACAGTGCGCTGCGGCACAGCTCATCGTAGGTTTTTATCATGCTCAGCAGCCGGAACTGCCGGTCAAAGGATGAATACCAGTCTATGTCCGAGAAAGAGTTCTGCTGCAAAAAGTCCTCACGGATCATCTTTGCAGTCTCAAGAGTCAGTCTGTCACCCGAACCAAGTGAATCCTTGCCTACCAGCTTGACTATTTCTTCAAGGGAGGATTCCTCCTGAAGCACCAGCATAGCCCAGTCACGATTGTCCATAAATGCACTGTCTACGTTTTCGGAGAACCATTCCCTAAGAGTGTCTGTATAAAGGCTGTAGCTGTTGAGCCAGTTGATGGCCGGGAAATGGCGGGCATAGGCCAATGAACTGTCCAGTCCCCAGAAAACCTTGACGATGCGCATGGTTGCCTGGGAGACAGGCTCTGAGGTGTCGCCTCCGGGAGGTGAAACAGCGCCGATGGCTGTCAGGGAACCGAACCGTTCCTCACTGCCAAGGCAGCTTACGCAGCCTGCACGTTCATAGAACTGAGCAAGGCGTGATGCCAGATATGCCGGGTAGCCTTCCTCACCGGGCATTTCTTCCAGACGGCCGGACATTTCGCGCAGTGCTTCCGCCCAACGGGAGGTGGAATCTGCAATAACCGCCACGTCATAGCCCATGTCACGGAAATATTCCGCTATGGTGATGCCGGTATAGATGGAGGCTTCACGGGCCGCAACAGGCATATCAGAGGTGTTGGCGATAAGAACAGTACGTTTCATGATTGAATCGCCGGTTCTGGGGTCTACCAGTTCGGGAAATTCCCGAAGAACGTCTGTCATCTCATTACCACGTTCACCGCAGCCGATGTAAACCACCAGGTCCACGTCCGACCATTTTGCCAACTGATGCTGAATAACGGTCTTACCGCTGCCAAAGGGACCGGGTACGCAGGCTGTGCCGCCTTTTGCCACGGGAAACATGGTGTCGATTATTCGCTGTCCGGAACAAAGAGGTACATCCGGGGAAATCTTCCTTTTATAGGGTCTGCCACTGCGGACACCCCATTTCTGCATCATGGTAAGGGGTTTGATCTCGCCTTTATCGGTTCTTACGGTGCATACGGTTTCTTCAACGGTGAATTCGCCGCCGGTAATGGTCTCAACAACACCCTCAACGCCTTTGGGCACCATGATGCGATGCTCCAGAACCGTGGTTTCCTGAACCACGCCGATGATATCTCCGGGTACGACACGCTGACCCACCTGAGCCTTTGGCTCGAACATCCACTTTTTCTCACGGTCGATGGAAGGGACGTCGATACCTCTGGAAATGGTGTGGCCTGTCAATGCCATTATCTTTTCCAACGGACGCTGGATACCGTCGTAAATCATCTCTATCATTCCGGGACCCAGCTCCACAGAAAGCGGGTGACCGGTGGTCTCAACCTCCGCACCGGGAGCAAGACCTGAGGTTTCTTCATATACCTGGATGGAGGCTGAATCGCCCCTCATCTCAATGACTTCGCCGATAAGCCGCTGAGGACCTACACGGACCACGTCGAACATATTGGCTTCGGCCAGACCCTCTGCTACCACAAGAGGTCCCGAAACCTTGATGACCCTGCCTTTTGACATAGGATCAGTCCTTTCTGACTAAATGATATCTGCGCCTACCGCCCGCTCCACATAATCTTTCAGTGCAGCCATGGCAGTGCCTTTGCTGCCTTCCCTGCCGGGAATAAGTATTATTGCGGGTTTCACGCTGTCTGAATATTTTTTGACTTCGTCTGCAATAGCCTCTGCGCAGGCTTCTGTAATGTATATTATGGCATAATCCTGACGAGCCATTTCCTTAAGACTGCTCCGGGCATCGTCAACACTTTCGGGAATGACCGTTTCCAGCCCCAGTGCCTTGAACCCAAGCACACTTTCCCGATCGCCCATTACGGCAATTTTATACATAACTGTCACGCAGCCTTTCTCTGATTTCGTCGCCGGTTATGCCAGCCGCCTTCCCTGCAAGGATGGTTCTTATGGTCGTGAATTCTGCTTCTTTGGCCGCCAGATATGCCACCACCACCGCATCTCCAAAGGGCACAAATGCGGCAGATTTGAGATAAGCTGTCAGCGCATTGTCGCACTCACGTTCAAAGGCTGTCAAGTCTCCGTCCGCAACCAGTGCGGCCTGTTCAAATATGCTTCCGGAGAAAGCTTCTGCCACAGGTTCACCCGTGAGTGCGTGAGCAAGCAGGCTGGCGGGACTGACATTACCGCCTTCCATAAGCGCAGAGCGCATAAGCTCCGGTCCCTTGTTCATTTTCCGAATGCGGACAACAGAACGAAGATTGGCAGAGTCTGTCATTGCTCTGAAATACCCCTGGAGAAAACTGCTGCCGCTCAAATCGGCGGTTTTGCCCATCTGAGCATTACACGCCTTATCCAAATCCAGGTCACAAAGCCGGGGATCACCGGTGGAAGCCAGGATTTCTCTTGCCTGTTCAGCAGCTGATGCCATATCCTGAGGAAGAAGGCTCAGGTCGTTCAGTTCAAAAGCATCGGCTGTTTTTTTCGGTGTTACCCGCCCTGCATCAGAAAGCAAACGCCTGACATCAATCCCCAGTTTTTCGCCTTTTACAAGGGATTTCAAGTTGTGATAATCGTATTTTATTCTGAAAAAGTCCACCAGTTCCGGAGTTGGAGACGCACTGTAAAGGTCGTCAAAAACTTCTGCCCTCTCTGAAGCCAGAACCTTTTCGTAATTCCCATCCTCAGCTTCACGGTAGCCACATTCGCTCAGAACTCTCAGGGCCTCGTTCATGGAACGGGCTTCGATCATACGCTCTCTGCGTTCTCGGGTAAGAATCCGGGTTTCCATGGCCCGTATCCTGGCAGAAATCTGCAAATAATCAGTATCCTTTGTTCGGGGCATAGCCTTTCCCCCTTACCCGAACAGCACCTTTGCAGTCTCGGCTGCACCCTCAGCACGCTGAGCGTTTACAAGGGTTTCAAAGGTGCAATTCGTTTCGATATTGCCGTCCGACAGGTAGAGTCCGCCCCGGATTTCCCGGGTTGAATCCGACAGCGAAAGTGATGCTGTTTTTCCCTCTTTTGCCAGCATTTCGTTGGCAAGTTCCACCACTTCAGAGCCGATTTTTTGCCTGTCATCCGGGTTCATAACAACAGATTCACTGCCGGAAACGGACGCACAGCATGCCAGTTTTGCCAAAAACTCCACCTTTTGTGGGTAATTGCACAGCATTTCCATGGCACGTTCATACGCACTGTCCAGCATCTTCTGTTTTGAAGCAAGAATAAGCTTTTTAGCCTCGGATTCCGCTGAACCCAATAGGCGCAAACGACGTTCTTCGGCTGACTTTTGGCCTGCTGCAACAGTTGATTCATACTCCCGCTTTGCAGCCTGCTCACCGGAATCTATAATCTGCTCTGCCTGTTCGTTTGCGTGTTCAAGAATCCGGCGGCATTCCTCTTGACTGTCTGACTCTATTCTTGCGATGATTTTTTCAATTCCGTTCATAATATCAGTTCCTTAAAACTGCAGGCCGTTGATCATCAGGAAAGTGACCAGCAGCGAAAGAATGGCATAAAACTCGACCATGACGCAAAGGAGGATTCCCTTTGACCAATCGTCCGGCTTCTTTGCAAGAATGTTTATGGATGCTGCTGCTACCCTGCCCTGAGCAATGGCCGAAAGCAATCCGCCCAAAGCCATGGGCAGACATGCAAAGAATATTTGCCACCCCTGAAATACCGACAGATCCATCAAATTGCCGCCAAGAAGGCCGATTTTATTAACGGCCAAAAACCATGCAACAAGGCCATACAGTCCCTGGGTGCCCGGAAGCACCTGAAGTATCATTGCTTTACCAAACTTTGAAGGGTCTTCAGCTATAAGTCCGCTGGCAGCTTCGCCTGTAATGCCTGTTCCTTTTGCACTGCCCACACAGCTGAGACCAACCGCAAGGCCTGACCCCAACAGCGCAAGAGCTATCCCGCCAAATGAATCCAAAAATGTCATTTTATATTTCCTCCTTGATTATTTCGGTATATTTCGTTTTGTAGGTCAACGGCGCAAAGGCTCTGCCGCCGTCCTTGTAGAACTTTCCAAAAAACTCCAGGTACTGCAGTCTTGCCGCATGGACATATGTGCCGATAATGTTGATGCCCATGTTGAAAGCATGACCAATTAGGAACACAACGATAAACACGATGATGCTGCCGCTGAGACTTCCCAGCACATTGACAACGCTGGCAATAACACTGGATGCCAAAAGCAGCGCCATAAGTCTTGTATAGGACAAAATATCGCCAAGATAGCTTGTGATGTCATACAAGCTGGCAATACCTCCTATAAGCTTGCCGGCCAACGTGGGCTTTTCCCTGCCCTGAGTCAGAATCAGTGCTGCCACACCGGCAATGCACACCCACCAGGTGATGCCCATGGCTCCAACAGCTATGCCTGCAAACAGCAGCCACCATGAGCCTACATCAAACAGTGCGTCCAGCGCTTTTCCTTCCTTGATAAGCAAGACAGCATTTATCGCCATGCCGCAGACAAGATGCACCGCACCAAGAACCAAGGACGCCACAAGCATCACCATAGGCTCCTCCAGCGGGTCAATAAGGCTCCACAGCTGAACCTGCTCAATTTTCAAAAGGTCACACAGTACCGGGATCGCATCTCCGAAAAAGCTTCCGAACAGCACTCCCCAGAAAATGGTGGTGATACCGCACAAGGTTCCAAGCCGCATCATTTGACCGATTGTTCCCCGGGGCTTGAACTTCTTTGTAATTACGAGCGACAACACAGTAAGCACAATTCCGTAGCCGATATCTGCATACATAAGACCAAAGAACATGGTGAAAAAAGGAAAAATCAGCGGGTTGGGATCCACGCCGTCGTAAGCCGGCAGTGAGTACATCTCTGTGACCATGTTCAGCGGTTCGGTAAGCCGATTGCTTTTCAGTTTGACAGGTACGTCATCTCCCTCCTGAGGATCGGTCAGCTCATATGCACAGTCAAACTGTGAAAGGAGCTTTTCAACCTTATCAAGAGAAGGTACAGTGACCCAGCCTTCGAGCCGAAAGCTCTTTTCCGTGGCCAGGAGTCGACCTGCAGTCTTTTCACGCAAAGTGTCCTGATAAAGCCGTTCATATGTCAGCTTCAGGTTACTGCGATAAACAGCATAATCAGCGATGTTTTCTATCAGCTGCTGACGTTTTTCTGCATATTCCCGGGCAGTTTTTTCAGCAGAGCGAATATTTTCCTCAACGGTACCTTTGAATCCACCCAGGGACGCAACAGACCAACCGTTTATCCGAAGTTCGTTAACAGCATCTTCTTCCCTGCTTCGATACACCAACAGCACCATATAATGCTGCTCTCTGTCAGAAGATGATAGATACAGTTCCGATTCGGGAACGGCCTCTGCAAGCCGGGATTTCAGGCTGTTGAAATCTGTTCCGGAAGGACACACGCCAAACCTGACGGCAACAGCTGCTGTGCCTTCCATTTCAAGGGGAATATCAACAGTCTGCCACGGCAGTAATGAGGTTTTTATACCCTCCGCCTTTGCTTCCAATGATGATGCAGTTCTTATCTCCGATTCCAGTTCAAGTATTTCGTCTGCCATGATCATAGAGGCCGCCAGCAGTTCATCGTCAAACAAATCCGATTCCGCAAACTCAGGTCTGGTCGCAAAAAGAGGCGTTTTTTCCGGCGCGTATGTGTCCAATACCTTCAGTGCATCATTTATTTTGTTCAGCATAACGTCTGCTTTGCCGTCTGATTCACAAGCAATTACTTGTTCTGCCCACATTGGGTCCGACATTTTCTGTTCCTGGGACGAAATCTCAACGCAGCCAAGACTTTGCAGTTTTTTCATCAGCCTGACTCTATCCTCGTTCATGGCAATGAGCTGCAGTTTTTTCATTTTTACTATTGCCATCAGCCGTTCACTATCCTTTCGACAATGAGTCCGGCAGCGGTTTCAAGCCGTGCTCCGGCTTTTACTTCCAATGTTTCGCAATCAGAAGCAGCCTTTTTCAGCACAGCCTGCATATCTGATTCCGCCTGTTTTTCTGCAGCTTCCATAAGTTTTTTGTTCTCGGCCAGCGCCTTTTGACGGTACTGTTCTGCAATCTCTTTGCTCCTGGCAGCTGCCCGGTTGACCACCATTCTTGCCTGTGTTTTGACATTTTCCAGTTCAAGATTCGCTTTAGCTTCCGCTTCGGTTATTGTTCTTATGGATTCCAGCGACATCACATCACCGCCTTTAATTCTAAATTTGCAATTTTTATTCGCTAAAATTTCATTTTCTAGTATATAGCATTTATTTCAAAAAATAAAGAGGTTTGTTAATTTTTCGCTAATGTTTTTTGCACTTCTATTATTATATTCAGAATTTGCACAAATAGTTCATCCTCCGCTTCCTTCATTTTCACATTACGAACAAAAAAGCATATAAAGAAAGCAGGAAACGACAAAGCATGTTTTTCGTTTCCTGCCTGGAACAGTAACCATTATTTGCAATTTTTCTTTCATTTCTCGGTTAGGTAATACAGTTTTGCTCCCACTACCCGTGGCGTAAGCTTTTTACTGTCGCAAAGGTACTCTACAAAGCAGCGTATGTTGCGCTCGTATACCCTGAAATTATAGACATCAACATCCTGCCGCAGATTAAATTCCAGAATCACCTTTTCGATGATATCTTCCATTGTCATTGGTTTGTCTGTCAGGCTGAGTATACGATCCGAGCGATTCTCAAAACACTTTTCGTTCATGTCGATAAGCTCAGAAATATCCGAAACCACTCCTCCGTGAGCAAGAACGTAGCTTTCCGCATTGATGCTTTTCAATTTTTCCCGGGTAGATTTATCCAGAACAGCAGAAAAAGTATATGGCAGCTTGGCAAACTTGCATTCTTTTTCCGACAGCAGTGCATCCGCCAGATACAGAACATTATCCGGCGTCATAACGCAGATCTGATCCATGGTATGGCCGGGTGCATGGATTATGCCAAACTTGTGTCCCTCAATTTCCACAGATGTACAGTCCGCAGCCAGTAAATGATCTGTATTGAAAAGTATGTGCGGAAAGTATTTTTCAATTTCCGTAATACAAAACAGGCTGTACCTCAATTTCAGATTGGCAGCGTTTTCAATACATCCGGCTTCAAAATGGGGCATATAGATTTCTGCTCCACGCTGCTGATAATACTGATTTGTTCCGAGATGGTCGGGATGGGCATGGGTGGAGATTATTGCCGCCACCTCGTAAGGTTCGAGCAGGCTGATAAGCGCACTGCGCACCGGGTCGGTGTCAAGTCCGCTGTCCAGCAAAACGATGCGTTTTTCGTCCAGCTTGTAAAAAGGTACAGTTATGCTTCTGTCAGCCAGGCAGTAAGTGTTTCCCGAGATATGTTCAATGTTCATGGTGTCACCTTCACGGAATTAGTCATTTCAACATATGTAATATACCAAAAATACAGCCTCTGCGCAACAGATCAGCCCTTTCGTTTTGTTCTTATCACACATGGTTCCTTTCTCAAAGGGAAGAAATTATATAAATATTGTATCAGATTATAATAACCACGACTTTTTAGTTCCATAAAACACAAATAATTCTTGACATGTCTTCAAATTTTATAGTATAATACAAGGCGTTGCAATGCGAACTGCGGTCCCTGGTCTCCGGCAGACCATACCGTTATGGTTTTGATTTGAATTCAGGAGGTGTTAGACCATGCTTCGTACCTATCAGCCCAAGAAGAGACAGCGTTCCAAAGAACACGGCTTCCGCAAGAGAATGAAGACCGCCAACGGCCGCAAGGTGCTCGCCCGCCGTCGTGCCAAAGGCAGATATAAGCTCTCCTACTAATTTGATTTTAATAAGCCACGCTTTTTCAGGGGTGAACGGTTACGTTCGCCCCTGCTGAGCATATAGCATGTTTTTGCATGCTCCAATTGTTTAGGAGGCAAGCGTGAAGTATTCCATATCTCTTAAAGAAAACCGAGACTTCAGGCGGCTTTATACAAAAGGCCGCAGCAAATCCTCTTCCCGAATGGTACTCTATTGCCGGAAGAATCGCCTTGGGAAGAATCGGATAGGCATCACCGTCAGTACAAAACTGGGCTGCGCCGTAAAGCGCAACCGCATTCGCCGCCGTATGCGTGAGGTCTATCGTCTTAATGAAGAGCGTTTTGAGCCGGGTAACGATATAGTTATCGTTGTTCGCGGCAAAGCATTGGATTCCGAGTTTTCGGAGCTTACCCAAACTCTGCTGCGGCTGGCAGATGCTCTTGGGCTTTTGAAGCCCGATGAATCTCAGGAGGAAGCCTTATGAAAAGCGTCCTTCTGGCTCTTATCCGGTTTTACCGGAAACATATTTCACCCGCCTTTCCGCCGACCTGCCGTTTTACTCCCACCTGTTCCCAGTACGCCCTTGAGGCAATAGAGAAATACGGCGCGGCAAAAGGTTCGTGGCTGGCAGTGAAGCGACTGATCCGGTGCAACCCCTTTAACAAAGGGGATATTTACGACCCCGTACCGTGATGCTTCACACAATTCACTTGGAGGTAATCTTTTGAACCCAATCGTATGTGCCGGTGTTTTCAACACCATCATTACCAAGCCATTTTCATGGCTGCTGCGCGAACTGTATTTTTTCTGCGGCAACTACGGCCTTGCGATAATCCTCTTTACGGTTGTCGTTAAGCTGGTTCTTCTATATTTCGGTATCAAGAGTAAGGCCAGCACCATGAAGACCTCCCGTCTTCAGCCCAAGCTTAAAGCACTTGAAGCTAAATATCCCGATGATAAAACCAAGTATCAGATGGAAATGAGCAAGCTCTATAAGGAAGAGGGCATCAACCCCTTCACAGGCTGTCTGTGGACCCTTATCCCTTTCCCCTTCCTTATCGGTCTTTACGGCGTTCTGCGTCAGCCTCTGACCAATCTGATGAAGCTGAGCGCGGAACAGATCGCCACTATTCAGAACACTCTGACAAATCTTGGCGTTACCATCGAGGCCACCAACGAATATTACGTTGAAATGGAAGTGGCCGGACATATCCATCAGTATTTCGATCAGATCAAGGCCGTTGTGCCTCAGGTCATCGACATCGACTTCAGTTTCCTTGGCATGAACCTTGCCGAAACTCCCCAGTTCATGGAAACCATCAGAACCATCGGCGGCGGTTTCCAGGGCATGGACGGCGCTGCCATCTGGGCTATGCTGGGTCTGTTCCTGCTGCCTTTCCTGTCCGGTCTGATGAACTTCCTGTCCTCCTGGATCATGCAGAAGCAGAACAACTCTGTTATCGCCAATGAAAAGGGCGAACGCGACAACGACCTTGCCGCATCTACCATGAGCTCCATGAAGACCATGCTGTACATGATGCCCCTTATGAGCGTTTACATCGGCTTTATCTGCCCTGCCGGTCTTTGCGTTTACTGGACCGCCAGCTCCGCTCTGGGCCTTGTTCAGGACGTTATCCTGACCAAGTTCCTGCGCAAAAAGTACGATGCCGAAGATGCTGTCAAGGCTGAGATCGCTGCTCAGAAAGCTGCCGAGGAAGCCGAAAGAGAAGCCAAGAGAGCCGAATACAGAAAAGCTCATCCCAACGAGAAAAATCCCAACACCAGCAAGAGAAAGATCAAAAACCAGATCAAAGCTGCTGAAATCGAAGTGCCCGAAGGTCGCCTGACCGAAGAAGAGATCGAAGAAGTCAAGGCAAAGAAAGAAGAAGCCGCTCTCAAGGCTTCCGGACTGTATCACGGCGAGCATGCACGTCCCCACGCCAGAGGCCGCAACTACGATCCCAACCGCTTTAAAACTCAGTCAGAACCCGAACCTCAGACCGAAGTCACCGAAGAGACTGAAGCCGAGGCCAACAACGAATAATATAAGGAGTGCCTTATCAGAATGATAAAATCCATCGAAGCAACCGGCAAGACCATAGATGCCGCTATTGAGGCAGGCCTTGTCGAGCTTGGTATGACTCGTGACGAAGTTTCCGTTGAAGTTCTGGAAAATCCCAAGTCCGGATTTCTTGGTTTCGGCGCTGTTCCTGCAAAGGTACTGCTGT
>JAZULX010000302.1:0-3013 GCA_045603325.1 Oscillospiraceae bacterium
AGCTGATGAAGCTGAGAAAGACCGAAACGTTCCGCGTTTTCTATAACAATGAGCGAAGCGTTGGGGACATCAACACCAACCTCTATAACAGTGGTGGATACAAGCACGTCCAGACTGCCTTCGGAAAAGCTGCGCATGACCTTGTCCTTATCGCTGCCTTTCATTTTGCCGTGAACAAGTCCGATTTGCAGGCCGTTCAGCGGCCCGTTTGAAAGCTGCTCGGCATAGGCCTGTGCAGCCTTAAGGTTTTCGTCCTCGCCTTCTTCCACCATCGGACATACAATATATACCTGATGACCTTCGGCTATCTGCTTCCTGATGAAAGCATTTATCCTCTGGCGCATGGATTCATTAACAAGAAAAGTGTCTATCTCCTGACGTCCGGGCGGACGCTCGTCGATAATGGATACGTCCAGATCGCCGTACATCATAAGCGCAAGGGTGCGGGGGATAGGAGTGGCGGACATTACCAGAACATGAGGCTGGCTGCCTTTTGCCGACAGAGCAGCTCTTTGAGCAACTCCGAATCGGTGCTGTTCGTCGGCAATCACAAGAGAAAGATCCTTGAACTGTACGGATTCGGATATAAGTGCGTGGGTACCCACCACGAGATCTGCCATGCCCAGAGCTATAAGCTCAAGGGCGTTTCTTTTTGCTGAGGCTTTCATGCTGCCGGTCAGCAGAACAGTCTTTACGCCCAAAGGCTCCAGAAGCTCGCTGAGAGTGCGGAAATGCTGCTCGGCAAGGATTTCGGTGGGAGCCATCAAAGCGGATTGACAGCCGTTTTGAAAAGCGACAAATGCTGCCGCAGCAGCCACCACGGTTTTGCCGCTGCCAACGTCACCCTGCACAAGGCGGCTCATGATCTTGCCCGAACCCATATCCGACACGGCGTCATCCATGGCACGCCTCTGTGCACCTGTGGGAACAAATGGAAGTGCGGCCAGAAAAGCGTCAAGAGAAAGGTTTTCAAAGCAGCGACCCTGATCATTGGTACGCTGGGAACGCAGCAGTGTCAGACCTGCGGAGAAAACAAAGAATTCCTCAAATATCAGGCGTTTTCTGGCATCTGCCAAAGCCTTTTCATCCTTTGGGTTGTGGATGTTTTCGTAGGCATATCGGGCGTGACACAGCCCGTACTGCTGCCGAATGCTGCTTGGCAGGCAATCGGGCAGAATGTCGCCGCAGGCCGTCAGGCCGCCGGAAATGGCCTTTACAAGCTGATTGTTGGAAAGCCCGGCGGTAAGCCGATAAATCGGCATGATGCGGCGGGTAACAACACCGTCGGTTTCAGCGGATTCAAACAGAGGATTGGTCATCTGATGACCGTAACGCTCGTCTTCGGTAAGAGTGCCGTAGAAAATGTAGCTTTCGCCCACCTTGAGCTTTTCGGCATAGTGACGGTTGTTGAAAAAAGTCAGGTTCAGTGCCGCAGTATCGTCAGCCACCCTGCATTTTGTCAGGTCGAAGTTTGCCCTAACCCGGCTGGAACGGGGAGTGGTCATGACCACGGCTTCAAAGCAAACCGGCTGCCCCACGGGAAGAGAGGAGATGTTCAGCACCTTTGTCCTGTCTTCATAATCTCTGGGAAAGTAGGAAATGAGGTCAAAAAGAGTGCGGATGCCCAGTTTTGCCAGCAGTTTAGCTCTGGCTTCACCTACTCCTTTTATATACTGTACGCTGGTATTCAGGTCAGGCAAACCCGCACCTCCTTTTGAATGTCGTGTTATTGTCTAGATTCTTGCAGCACCGCTTTTGACGGCAGCTTCGGCAACAGCTTTGGAAACTGCGTCAGCTACCCGGCTGTCGAATGGGGGAGGGATAATATAACCCGGGGAAAGCTCGTCGCCCACCAGTTCAGCCAGAGCATAGGCGGCTGCCAGCTTCATATCTTCGTTGATGTCTCCGGCTCTCACATCAAGAGCGCCCCGGAAAATGCCGGGGAAAGCCAGAACATTGTTTATCTGGTTGGGATAATCGCTGCGGCCGGTACCGATAACAGCTGCACCGGCAGCCACAGCCTCCTCGTAACCGATTTCGGGAACGGGATTTGCCATGGGGAACAGGATGGGCTTTTCCGCCATGGAACGGACCATTTCGCCGGTTACAAGCCCGGGAGAGGACACACCGATGAAGACATCGGATCCTTTCAAAGCATCTGCCAGCGAACCGGAAATGTGATTTTTGTTAGTGATTTCGGCGATATCTGCCTTGGCGGAGTTCAAGCCGTCACGTCCCATTACAATAGCACCGCTGCGATCACACACGACCACATCGCCGATACCCACGGAAAGCAGCAGCCTTGTAATTGCAAGACCTGCAGCGCCTGCACCGGATACCACAGCCCGGACTGAGCCGATTTCCTTGCCAACTACCTTCAAAGCGTTGATAAGAGCGGCAAGGACAACAACAGCGGTACCGTGCTGGTCGTCGTGGAATATGGGGATGTCGCATTTTTCCTTGAGTTTCTTCTCGATTTCAAAGCATCTCGGGGCGCTGATATCTTCAAGATTAATGCCGCCGAAACTACCTGCAAGAAGAGCAACAGCGTTAACGAATTCGTCCACGTCTTTTGTGCGGAGACAGAGGGGGATAGCATCAACGTTGCCGAAGGATTTGAACAGTACGCATTTGCCTTCCATAACAGGCATGCCTGCTTCGGGGCCGATATCGCCCAAACCAAGCACAGCAGAACCGTCGGTAATAACGGCCACGAGGTTGCTTCTGCCTGTAAGCTCATAGCTTTTGGCGGGATCTTTTTGTATTTCGAGGCAGGGCGCCGCAACACCGGGAGTGTAAGCCAGTGATAAGGCATCACGGTTGTCCACTTTCATTTTGGGAACAGTCTCAAGTTTACCCTGCCATTGATAGTGAAGTTTCAAAGATTCTTCCTGGTAATTCATTGGAAACCTCCGGGGAAAAGTATAGCCTGATTATAACAAAAAAACCTGACTTATTCAATAAGACAGGTTGAAGGTAAAAGGTGCTCCGTTTTTGCATTTTAATTGAAAAT
>JAZULX010000303.1:0-7882 GCA_045603325.1 Oscillospiraceae bacterium
CATAGGTAATGCCCACCACAACGGGCAGCAGCAGCAGTTTGTAGCAGATCATCAGCAGCCGGAACACGAAGGTGCCCCGCATGGCCTCCAGAGCCGGGAATGCTGCCAGCAGGCCGGAAGAGGCCACGCTGAACACCAGAATGGAAATCACCATGTCGATCAGCAGGAAGCTGGTGCCGCAGCGGGGATGCATTCTTGTCTGCATCCGTACATTCTCCACCGTCAGAGGCAGCCCCGCTTCATAACAGCGGATGGTCTTGTGTTCAGCACCGTGATAGGAAAAGACACGCTTCATGTCTTTCATTCTGGACACGGCGATCATATAAATCACAAACAGGGTTATTCTGATGGCACCTTCCACCAGATTGCGCAGCACACCGCTGCCTATCCAGGGAGATACGAAACCTGCCAGCAAAGTGGGCAGCAGAATGAACAGGCAGACAGAGAACATCACGCCAAGGAACACTGCCACGTAAATTATGGCCTGCTGCGCCTTTTCTTCTTCGAGATGTTCTTCCAGCCACTGATCTATTTTGGAGGGTTTTTCCGGCTCCACGCCTTCTTCCTCGGGATAGTAGTCGGCAGAGAACATCAGCGCCTTGACACCGTTTACCATGGACGAACCGAAGTTCACAACGCCACGGATAAAAGGCCAGCCAAGGATGGGGTATTTATCTTTGATGAACTTTCTTTCTTCCACCTGAGTCACAAGACCTTCCGGTCCCCTGACAACGATGGCTTTTTTCTTCGGCCCCATCATCATGATGCCTTCGATGAGAGCCTGACCGCCTATTGAAGTGCGGAACTGATTATCTTTTGACATGGGATTTTCCTTTCGGGTATACATTAGCTGTTGACAGGCAGCAAAATGGACACAAGTGTGCCGCCGCCTTCTGCGTTTTCTATGGTAAGGGTGCCGCCGTGCAGGGTAACGATTTCGTCGCACACTGCAAGGCCTATACCGTTGCCGCGCTCTTTGGAGCTGCCTTTATAGAACTTCTTTTTGACGAAGGGAAGCTCTTCTTCCGGTATGCCGGGGCCAAAATCCCGTATCCTGATAGCCACGCAGTCATCTTCGATTCCTATATGGGCAGTGATGCGCCGGCCTTCCTTGCCGTGTTTTGCAGCGTTGTCCAGAATGTTCAGGAATACCTGTTTCAGTCTCGCTCCGTCCGCGGGGATGCTGGGTATATCATCGTCGTTATCGAGATACTCAAGCTCGATGTTTTCCTTGCGCAGTCTGCTGCCGTACATGAAAACCGTGTCCTCGAACTCAGAGCGTATATCGCAGTCTTCGATGCTCAGCTTGAATCTGCCGTCCTGCATACGGGAGAACTCCAGCAGTTCTTCAACCAGGGTGGTCAAACGATGGGCTTCCCTGAGCATGATTCCTATGCCGCGTTTTGTTTCCGCCGGGTCGGAAAAATCGTCGTACAGCAGGGTTTCACCCCAGCCGGAAATGGCTGTAAGGGGTGTTCGCAGTTCGTGGGATACGGAGGTTACGAACTCGCTTTGCATTTTTTCCGCCTGGTCTATCCGGCTGGACAGGTTGTTGATGGTGTCGGCCAGCTCGCCGATCTCGTCGTCGAATTCCTTTTCGATCTGGATGCCGTAACTGCCTGCAGCTATACGTTTTGCGGTTTCGGTTATTTGGCCCACAGGTCTGATTATGGAGCGGATAAAGTAGAGGTTTGTGAGAAATACAAACAGCACCACCACAATTCCGGCACAGAGCGCCACGGCAACGGCTATCACGATCCGGTGGTCAACGTTCCGCAGGCTGGTGACGTATCGCATAACGCCGATAACGTCCCCCGAGGAGTATATCATAGGGCTGGACACCGCCATAATATGCTCACCGGTGGCAGGGTCGCTGCCCATGAACACGCTTATCTGCCGGGTTTCCATGGCTTTGGTTATGTCCTCGGTACCCGGAGAGGTACCGGCGGTAAGGCCAAAGGAGGACACGATTATCCTGCCGTTGGAGTTGACGAACTGCAGCTCCAGCGTGTTCTTTTCGTCGAAGTTTTCGATGAACCTGTAAGCGCTGAGATAGTACTCGTTGTAGCTCTGGTTCATGTAGCTGGAGAAGAAGTCGCTGGCGGTTTTTGCCTTGGATTCCAGACCGCTGCGGACGGATGCATAGTAATAGCTGGCAAACACAGTGGAAAACGCAGCCACTGCCAGCAGCACAACCACAATAACGATGCTCATGCAGTTAAGCAGCCATCTTTTCCTTATGCCCGTGGGCATCAGGTTATCTTTTACGCGCCCCATTTATAGCCAAAGCCCCATACGGTGGTGATGTAAATGGGATTCGCGGTGTCGTCCTCGATTTTGATGCGCAGACGGCGGATGTTTACGTCCACTATTTTCAGCTCGCCGCAGTAGTCTCTGCCCCAGACGTTCTGGAGCACATCCTCACGGGAAAGGGCTCTGCCGGGGTTCTGCATAAACAGCTTCATAATGGCGTATTCCACCTGAGTGAGCTTGATGCGCTGACCGTTTTTCTCCAGAGTTCTGTTGCGGGTGTTCAGCACAAATGGTCCCTGCTTCAGTTCGTTGGAATCCTCGTTGATCTCACCGCCGGTACGGCGATACAGAGCGTCGATACGGGCAGTAAGCTCTGCGGGAGAAAAGGGTTTTGTAACATAGTCGTCGGCACCGGTCATAAGTCCGGTTACCTTGTCCATCTCCTGAGTTTTGGCGGTGAGCATGATGATGCCTATCTGGGTATCGGTGGCACGGATGGTGCGGCACACCTCAAACCCGTCGATATCGGGCAGCATAATGTCCAGAATCGCCACACGGATATCGGGGTTCTGGCGCAGCTTTTCCAGCGCTTCCATGCCGGTGCCTGCTTCGATGGCTTCATAACCCGCTCTTTTAAGATTGATGACTACAAAGCTTCTGATGCTGACTTCGTCTTCCAGTATCAGTACCTTTTTCATTGGCTCAAGTTCCTTTCTTTGTTTGAAGGTTAAAGGGTTTTAGGGGCTGGCGTCCTCAACGGTTTGTCTGTCACTTCAAGCAACGCCGAAGGCGTTGGAGAAATCCCCATCTTGTTACGCTTCGCCGCCCACCTCCCTTTAACAAGGGAGGCATTCGGACCGTCCGGAGGCCGGTCCCTACAGCGCACAACGTAACATCGTGCGCCATTAATTATTAATTATTAAATGCATTCGCGAAGCGATTGCATTATACTTCGCCGGTGTTCCATTCTGTTCGGATGGGTTTGAATCCGGCGATTATTTCTTCTTTCGTCAGCATGCCTGCCCACTTATCGGCTCCGTCGGCAATTTCTGCGCAGTAAATGACCTCGCCTTTGGTGTACAGCACGAAACGGCTGTCCTTTTCCGCCAGTTCCTGACGGTCCTCACCGCTGATGGAGTAGATGGTGAACAACGGCAGAGGGCTGCCTTCGCCGTTATAGCGGTAGAAAGTCAGACCCTTGTCTCCACCGCTGTCTGTTCTGGCAACGGAGACATTGCTTTCCCACTGTTCGGGGATAACGAAATACCAGCTTTCGGAGTAATTGTGGTATGTGGTCTGCTTTTTGATGAACTGACCGTCTATGTTCTGGCTGTACCAGCCGATGGTGTAATATGCCTCGGTGCTGTCCTGCATCACGGGCATCTGCACCGGTCGTGCCAGTTCCACAACACCGTCGCTGTCTACGTCTGTGGGATAGATGATATAGTTTCTTATGGCCTGGAGGCTGACTTCAGCACCTTCCGGCATGGCAACGTTCACCAGCTGCCTGTTCCGCAGGACAAACACGTCCGTGACCAGTCCCGTGGACTGATATGTGCCGGATACGAACACGGCCTGTATTCCGTCTTCGATATAGCTGCTGCCTTTGATGCGCTTGATGGTCTCCATACCCAGAGACAGGGACGCAGTATTGATAAGTTTGAACTCACCGTCGCGGTAATCGTAAAAGTCGGCCGTACCAGCGGTTTCCGGGGAATCCAGCTTGAACAGCAGCATTTCCATGTCTCCGTCGCTGTCCAGGTCGGAAGTTTTGTACTCAGTGTAGCTGCCTGCAGTCAGAAGCGTCAGGGAAAAACCGTCCGAAATGTCATAAACGCCCACATACTGCAGCACCTGATCGCTCATCTGGAAGCCGAGAACTATCTCCAGAACGCCGTCACCGTCCACATCTGCGTATTCCACGCAGTCGAAGGCAGCACCGTCGCCGGAAATCTCCGCTGCCTGAGCGTACTCGTCCTCAGTATTTTTGCTGAGCAAATAAACCCGCATGGGCTTTTCGCCGGTGACCGTCATAAAAGCCAGGGCTTCCTGGACGCCGTCACCGTTCAGATCCACAAGCTGCACCGCCTGACGGTTGCTGCCGGAAACGGGGCCGGCATATTGTGCGCCCCCTGCCAGAAGAACGTCTATGCAGCTTTGCAGGTCGATGTAGTCGTCAGCTGCCTTTGGCAGGCTGTACAGCCCACCGCTTGTTTCTGAAAAGCAGCCGGAAAGGCACAGGCACATGAGGGCGGCAAGTATTATTATCTTGGCAAAACGCTGTTTCAGGCTGACCGCCCTCCTTTCTGATTTACAACAATATATTGTACCATATTCTTAGCCATTGCGCACCATGAAGTACGCGCTGTCATCCTGAGCCTGCGCAGCAGGCGTGAGGATCCCCTCCAAAAGATGGGGATTCCTCCGTCAGCAGGCTGACGTTCGGAATGACAGTGTGTCCGCTATTTAACAACCACGTTTGCGTCTCCGAGGCGCTGTTTCAGTTCTTCCACCAGTGCATCGTGGATGCTGCACACGGTGCCCAGCTGTTTGCCGGTGGATTCGATATACAGCACGGCTTTTTCCTTGCCCGGGAACATGTTTATGGTGGCCCGGACTTTGTGGAAAGTGTCGTCCTCGGCGTTTTTCAGCCTGACGAAAAGTTTCCTGTTTTCCTTTGTTTTGGCAGCTTCCAATCTGGCCAGCGGCATGACTCCCGAAGCCAGCAGCTGGGGATCCTTTTCGTCTCTGACAGATATTTTTCCGCTTATAAGCACAGCATTTCCTTCGGCAATATAGTCTCCGTCCTTTTCCAGAACTCTGGCAAAGCACAGAATTTCCATGGACGCGCTGTCGTCTTCCAAAGTCACATATGCCATAAGCGTATTGTTCTTGGTCATTTTTGTTTTGACGGCTGCAATAATGCCTGCAACGGAAGCTGTTGTGCCGTCTTTATAAACTATGGGGCCTTCGCCGGAATAGTCCGCCATGATGGCCGCCACGGAAGCTGCACCGGAACGCTTGATTGTATCCCGGTACTCGTCCAGCGGGTGACCGGACATATAAAGGCCGGTGGTCTCCTTTTCCAGAGTCATCAGTTCCCGGGCGCTCAGTTCCGGAATATCCGGCATGGTGATGGTGCCGAGAGCAGTTTCCTGCTCGTCCATAATGTCGAAAAAGCCCATCTGGCCGTCGAGATTTTTCTTCTTTATGCCGGCCACGTCGTCCATGGCTTTTTCGTAAACCCTCAGCAGTTGGGAACGCTTGTGGCCAAAGCAGTCGAAAGCTCCGCATTTTATCAGGCTTTCCACGGCACGCTTGTTCATGTCGCCGCCGTACATGCGCTCGATAAAATCTTCAAAGCTCTTGAATTTTCCGCCTTTTTCACGTTCATTGACCAGGGTCTGAATAAGCCCTTTGCCCACATTTTTGACCGCTGCCATGCCAAAACGGATAGCATCGCCGCTGACGGTAAAGTCCACCCCGGATTCGTTCACGTCCGGCGGCAGCACCTTGATGCCCATATCCTTGCATTCGGCGATGTATTCGGATATCTTGGCGGTGCTGTCCAGCAGAGATGTCATCAGAGCCGCCATGTACTGATGGGGCCAGTGACATTTCAGGTAAGCCGTTTCGTAAGCCACGATGGCGTAGCAAACGGCGTGGGATTTGTTGAAGGCGTAGTTGGCAAAATCCAGTATCTCGTCGTAAATGCTTTCGGCAACGGCCTTGTCAACGCCGTTTTCAGCCGCACCGGAGACAAAGTTTTCGCGTTCGGCAAGGATGACCGCCTGCTTTTTCTTGCTCATGGCACGGCGCACGTTATCCGCCTCGCCACGGGAGAATCCGCCCAGCTTGCGAAGAACTTCGATAACCTGTTCCTGATACACGATACAGCCGTAGGTGTAGCCCAGGATGTCCTCGAGCATGGGATGCTTGTAGGAAACCTTGGCAGGGTCGTTTTTGCTGGCGGTGAATTTGGGGATGGAGTCCATAGGGCCGGGACGGTACAGGGCAACGATAGCCGTAAGGTCCTCGATGCTTCTGGCCCGGAAGCTGACGCAAAGGTTGGTCATGCCGGCAGATTCCATCTGGAACACGCCGGAGGTTCTGCCCTCAGCCAGCATTTTGAAGGTGGCTTCATCGTCGTCCGGTACGTTCTTGATATTGAAATCCGGTTCGATTTCCCGGATACTCCTTTGAGCGTCGTCTATGACCGTCAGGTTTCGCAGACCCAAAAAGTCCATTTTCAGCAGGCCAAGCTCTTCAAGGGTGGTCATGGGGTACTGGGTGACCACAGAGTCCTCGTTTTTGGAAAGGGGCACATAGTTGTGCACCGGCAGCTTGGTTATAACAACGCCTGCTGCGTGGGTGGACGCATGACGCGGCATACCTTCCAGGGATTTTGCCACGTTGATGAGTTTTCTGATGCGCTCATCACTGTCGTACATCTCTTTCAGCTGGGGAGATGCTTTGAGAGCACTTTCTATGGTTATGTGCAGGGTTGCGGGCACAGCCTTTGCCACCACGTCGCACTCGGCGTAGGTATAGTTCAGGGCTCGTCCCACGTCACGAATGGCGTTTCTGGCGGCCATGGTGCCGAAAGTGACTATCTGGGCAACATGGTCGGAGCCATATTTGCGGCACACATAGTCGATGACTTCCTGCCGTCTTCTGACGCAGAAGTCGATATCGAAGTCAGGCATGGTAACGCGTTCCGGGTTCAGGAACCGTTCAAACAGCAGGTCGTATTTCATGGGGTCGGCATCGGTTATCTCAAGGCAGTAGGCTGCCATGGAGCCTGCGCCGGAACCTCTGCCGGGGCCTACCGGGATATCCTGACTTTTTGCAAAAGCTATGAAGTCCGAAACGATAAGGAAGTAATCCACGAACCCCATCTTCTGAATCATGCCCAGCTCCATTTCCAGCCGGTCGTGGTAGCCCTCGGGGTTGGTGGGATAACGCTTTTTGAACCCCTGTTCGCACAGGTCGATAAGGTATTCGGTGGCTTCCCTGCCCTCAGGCAGCTTGAATTCCGGCAGATGATAGTGGCCGAACTCAAAATCCATATTGCACATTTCGGCAATTTTCGCCGTGTTTTCAATGGCTTCGGGGCAGTTGGGGAACAGTTCCAGCATCTGCTGTTCGGATTTGATATAAAATTCCTCGGTTTCAAAGCGCATTCTGTTTTCGTCTTCCACGGTTTTTCCGGTCTGAATGCATATCAAAACGTCCTGAGCGTAAGCGTCCTCTTTTTTCAGGTAATGGCAGTCATTGGTGGCCACAAGAGGTATGCCT
This sequence comes from Oscillospiraceae bacterium, assembly GCA_045603325.1. Taxonomy (GTDB): domain Bacteria; phylum Bacillota; class Clostridia; order Oscillospirales; family Oscillospiraceae; genus SIG469. The sequence continues at coordinate 7,552 of JAZULX010000303.1, forward strand.
GTCTCGTCGCTTATGCGGATAAGGGCAGAGTTGACCTCCCGCTGATTTGCGATATTGTGGTCCTGAAGCTCAAGGTAATAGTTTCCTCTGCCGAACAGTTCATCGTATTGGATGGCTGTCTGCTTTGCCTTGTCGTAATTGCCGGCCATAATGAGCTTCGGCAGCTCACCGCCCAGGCAGGCAGAAAGGCAGATAAGCCCTTCGTGGTACTGCTGCAGCAGCTCCATGTCGATACGGGGTTTCTGGTAAAAGCCTTCGGTAAAGGCCATGGACACCATATAAGACAGGTTGCGGTAACCGGTTTCGTTTTTGCACAGCAGCACAAGATGGC
>JAZULX010000304.1:0-4177 GCA_045603325.1 Oscillospiraceae bacterium
TGATTGAGTTATCAAAGAAGGCATAAACCAGTTCGCTAAATTCCAATTTGCATAACTAATTTGCACTGCACCAAAGCCTCCCTCTGATGAGGGAGGTGGGAAAAATCTTTGATTTTTGACGGAGGGAGAGAAAACTACCCCTCAGTCATGCTGTTCGCATGACAGCTCCCCTGACAAGGGGAGCCTTGAAAACCGCTGCATTGAGACAATGAGCAAAAACCGACCTATGATCGTATCCATAGGTCGGTTTAACTGTTTTACGAACACTCCGCTAAAGCAGCGGCATTTTTTATCGTTATCTTTCTTCTCTGAAATATGAAAGACCAAGAGCTGTGGGACCCTGATTCTCCTTTTTCTTACGCAGGCTGACGACTATCAGCACGGCGATGGTGACCAGATACGGCAGCATCTTGAATATTTCCTGAGAGCTTCTTGTGAGGTTCGGGATGTAGAAATACAGCCAGAACAGTATGCCAAACAGGTAAGAACCCCAAATGGCGTTCTTGGGTTTCCAGGTGGCGAAGATAACCAGCGCAACAGCCAGCCAGCCCAGCTTTTCGATACTGCCATCGTTTGCCCAGGTGCCCTTGATGTAGTCCATAACGTAGTACAGACCGCCAAGACCGGTAATGGCAGCACCACCGCAGGTGGCAAGGTATTTGTACTTTGTGACGTTGATGCCTGCGGCATCGGCAGTGGCGGGATTTTCACCCACGGCACGCAGGTTAAGACCGACACGGCTCTTGTTGAGGAAATGCTGGCATGCAATGGCGATTATGATGGCCAGATACACCATGAAACCATAGGAAAAAAGTGCTTTGCCGATGAAACCCATCTCAGCCAGAGCGGGAATGTTGGCTCTGAAAGCGGAAGAGGTGGTGGCAACGGATATCTGACCGACACCGCCTGCCAGCTTGTTCAGCGAACCGCCGAAGAAGTTTGCAAAGCCGGAACCGAAGATGGTCAGGGTAAGACCGGTGACGTTCTGGTTGGCTCGCAGAGTGATGGTCAGGAAGCTGTAGATCAGGCCGCCCAGAGCAGCTGCTGCCAAAGCGCAGACCATGGAAATTATCAGGCACACGGCAGGAATGGGGTTGGCAGCCATGGATTCGTAGGCAAAAGCGCCCATCAGACCAACGATACCGCCCAGATACATGATGCCGGGAACGCCCAGGTTGAGGTTGCCGGACTTTTCGGTGATGATCTCACCGGTGGCACCAAAGAGGATAACAGTGCCGAAAACAACGGCAGCCTGAATAAGGGAAACAAGTTGTGTCATTTCGCAGAGTCCTCCTTTGCACCTTTTTTGCGGAAGATGAGTCTGTAATTGATGAAGAACTCACTGCCCAGGATGAAGAACAGGATAATGCCCATTATCATCTCTGAAGCATAGTCGCTGAGGTTGTACTGGGAAGCTATCTGGATAGCTCCCTTTTCCAGAAATACCAGCAGGAAAGAGATCAGTATCATTACAAAGGTGTTGAACTTGGCAAGCCATGCAACGATAATTGCCGTAACGCCTCTGCCGCCGGCAGTGGAGGTGGATATGGTGTGGCTTGCACCGGAAACGGCTATGAAACCTGCCAGACCGCAGACCGCGCCGGACAACAGCATTGTGCGGATGTAAACCTTGGACACGCTGATGCCTGCATAGCGGGCGGTGTTGTGGCTGTCGCCCACAACGGTAATTTCATATCCGTGCTTGGTGTAGCGCATATAGATGAACATTGCAACGGTCAGTGCCAGCACCAGAATGACGTTGAGAGCGTATGCCTGGCCAAAAACTTCCGGGAACCAGCCGGCTCTTGTCATCTGGTTGGTTATGCCGACGGAGTTGGAACCGTAGGGGTTTTCCCACAATGCCACGAAATAGCTGGTCAGCTGGATGGCAACGTAGTTCATCATAAGGGTGAAAAGAGTTTCGTTGGTGTCCCATTTGGATTTGAACAGGGCGGGAACAAGACCCCAAAGAGCGCCGGCAACAAGGCTGACGACAGCCATGAGTATCAGCAGAATACCGGTGGGAAGGCTGTCGCCTGCGTAGATCATGCAGGCAGCGGTAGCGATACCGCCTACCAGTATCTGACCTTCGGCGCCGATGTTCCAGAACTTCATTTTGAAAGCGGGAGCAAGACCGACACCGATGCAAAGCAGCATCATGGCATCACGGATGGTTACCCATGTGCGCTTGCCTGTACCGAAAGCGCCTTCAAACATGGAAACATAGACTTTCAGCGGGTTCAGCTTGACGATAGCATAAATAATGAATGCGCAGACGATGAGTGCCGCAACTATGGACACAAGTCTGATGCCCCAGGCCTTGAGGGTGGGCATACCGTCGCGCTTGGCAAGGCGGACGAAAGGTTCTTTTGTTTTGTTTTGCATATCATTCGCCCTCCTTTACAAGATTGGTCATCAGCAGGCCGACTTCTTCCTTGGTGGTGCTGCGGCCATCAACAATTCCGTTGACTTTGCCGGAGCACAGCACCAGTATCCTGTCGCACAACTCCAGCAGAACGTCCAGGTCTTCGCCGACGTAAATAACGGCGGTACCTTTTCTCTTCTGCTCGTTCAGCAGGTCGTATATGGCGTAGGAGGTGTTGATATCAAGCCCGCGGACAGCGTAGGCAGTCATCAGCACGTTGGGGTTTGCGGCTATTTCGCGACCGACCAGGATTTTCTGGACGTTGCCGCCGGACAAACTGCGAATGGGGATTTTGTCTACGTCGGGAGCCTTGACATCAAGCTGATGCACAACGTCCTCGGCCAGAGCTTTTGAGGATTTTTTGTCTGTAAAGGGGGAGGTGCCGGACTGATAGCTTTTCAGCAGCATGTTTGCGGCAATGTTCAGGTCGCCCACAAGACCCATGCCCAGACGGTCTTCCGGCACGAAAGACAGGGCAACGCCCAGTCTTGCAATCTTCAGGGGAGACATACCCACCAGCTGAACTTCTTCTCCATCGGCGGAAATGTATTTTATAGAACTGCCTGATGCGGTTTTCTGAAGACCTGCGATGGATTCCAGAAGCTCCTTCTGGCCGCAGCCGGATATGCCTGCGATACCCAGGATCTCGCCGCTTCTGGCTTCAAAGGACACGTTGTCCAAAGCCTGGATACCGTCGGAATTGTAGCAGGTCAGGTTTTCCACCTTGATTCTTACCTGAGGATCCACGGGATCGGGTCTGTCGATATTCAGTTCCACGGCATGACCCACCATCATGTCTGTCAGTTCCTGGGGATTGGTTTTGCTTGTAGCCAATGCGCCCACGAATTCACCCTTGCGCAGGACTGCCACTCGGTCGGATATATCCATGACCTCGTGGAGCTTGTGGGTGATAATGATAATAGACTTATTGTCCTTTTTCATGTTGCGCATAACGGCAAACAGCTTGTTTGCCTCCTGGGGAGTAAGGACGGCGGTAGGCTCGTCCAGAATAAGGACATCGGCACCGCGGTAAAGAACCTTGACTATCTCCAGAGTCTGCTTCTGGGATACGGACATGTCATAAACTTTCTGGTCGGGGTCCACGTCAAAACCGTATTTGTCGCAGATTTCCTTAACTTTTGCGGCGATGGACTTTTTGTCGAGCTTTCCTTTTTCGTTCAGGCCAAGGGCAATGTTTTCAACTGCCGTAAAAACATCTACCAGCTTAAAATGCTGATGTATCATGCCGATACCCAGGTCGAACGCATCTTTGGGGCTGCGGATAGTAACAGGCTCACCGTTAACGTATATCTGTCCGTCGTCCGGATAGTATATGCCCGAAAGCATATCCATAAGAGTGGTCTTGCCGCTGCCGTTTTCGCCCAGCAGAGACAGAATCTCACCCTTATTTATCTCAAGACTGACCTTATTGTTGGCAACGACAGAACCAAATACCTTGGTGATGTTTTCCATGCGAATGGCACAGGAGCGGTCCAAGCAAGTCACCCTTTCTCTTCTTTTGATTAAATTACATTTTACCATATATATTGACAATTCACAAATAAAAAATGCATTTATCGCAGTTTATACGGGATCAATTGAAGTTGACAAGACGATCCCAATTCTATATAATTTATATAGAATTGAAAATAATAGGAGGTACATATGGACACCAAAAAGCAGGCTCCTGAAGAAATGGAAGTAGACGGCCCCGGTCTGGGCGGAATGGAAATGGGCAAAAACGTAGGTACC
>JAZULX010000305.1:0-4675 GCA_045603325.1 Oscillospiraceae bacterium
ATGCAGATCTACAACAGCATGACCAATAAGAAAGAAGAATTCGTACCCATCAGCCCGGGCGAAATCAAAATGTATGCCTGCGGACCCACCGTGTACAACTTCATCCACGTGGGCAACGGCCGCCAGATCGTCGCTTTCGACGTTATCCGCCGTTACCTTGAGTACCGCGGCTACAACGTCAAGTTTGTCCAGAACTTCACCGACGTGGACGACAAGATCATCAACCGTGCCAAAGAAGAAGGCATCACCTCCGAAGAGGTTGCCAAAAAGTACATCGAAGAATACTTCACCGATGCTCACGGCCTCGGTGTCCGCGACGCAACCGTCCATCCCAAGGCCACCGAAACCATCGGCGATATCATCGTCATGGTCAGCACCCTTATCGAAAAGGGTCACGCCTATGAAGCAAACGGCGACGTATATTTCCGCGCCCACAGCTATCCTCAGTACGGCGGCCTTTCCAAGCTGCCTCTGGAAGATCTGGAAGCAGGCGCACGAGTGGACGTAAACGACGTCAAGGAATCTCCCGCAGACTTTGCCCTGTGGAAAGCCGCCAAACCCGGCGAACCCTACTGGGAATCCCCCTGGGGCAAGGGCCGTCCCGGCTGGCACATCGAATGTTCTGCCATGAGCGTCAAGCATCTTGGCAAAACCATCGACATCCACGGCGGCGGTCAGGACCTGACTTTCCCTCACCACGAAAACGAGATCGCTCAGTCAGAATGTGCCAACGGCTGCAAGTTCGTAAATTACTGGGTACACAACGGCTTCCTCAGCGTTGACAACGTAAAAATGTCCAAATCTCTGGGCAACTTCACCCTCATCCGTGACGCTGCAGCAGCCTATGGCTACGAGACTCTGCGTATGTTCCTCATTTCTGCCCATTACCGCAGCCCTCTGAACTACTCCGAGGACTCCCTCATTCAGGCAAAGGCAGCTCTGGACCGTCTGTACACTGCAAAAACCAATCTTGAGTTCCTTATCAAGAACGGTGAAGACGGTTCCGATAACGGCAAAAAAGAGCTTGACGTCTACCGCGACAAGTTCATCGAAGCCATGGACGACGACTTTAACACCGCCGACGCCATCGGCGCCCTGTTTGAAATGGTCAGAAAGATCAATACCATGACCGCTGAACATCCCACCAAGGCCCTTGCCATTGCCTGCCACGACAGACTTATGGAACTGGCAGACATTCTTGGCATCCTCTCTGCCAAGGCAGAGGAAGAGAATCTGGACGAAAAGGTGGAAGCCATGATCCAGGCTCGCCAGGAAGCCAGAAAAGCAAAGAATTTTGCCGAGGCCGACCGCATCAGAGACGAGCTGAAAGCCATGAACATCATTCTTGAAGATACTCCTCAGGGTGTAAAATGGAAAAAAGCATAAAGCAAAACGACTTTTCTCAGGGCAGCATACCCCACAACATACTGTCCATCGGCATCCCGATGATGATAGCCCAAGTGGTTAACATAATGTATAACATTGTGGACCGTATGTTCCTGGGCAGGATGCCGGGAGTGGGCAGCCTTGCCCTCACCGGAGTGGGTATAACCCTGCCCCTTATAACACTGATTACCGCCTTCGCCCGCCTTTGCGGGCTGGGCGGTGTTCCCCTTTGTTCCATCCAACGGGGCATGGGCAACGACGACGAAGCCGAAGCAATAATCGGCCACAGCGTCACAATGCTGCTGATTGTCAGCGTTGTGATAACTGTTTTGGGCCTGATTTTCAAAGAACCGCTGCTGTATTTCTTTGGTGCCAGCGATATTACCATCGTCTACGCCATGGATTACATATCCATTTATCTGGTGGGTACGCTGTTTGTAATGCTCAGCCTTGGGCTTAACGGCTACATCAACTGCCAGGGCTTCGGCAAGGTGGGTATGTTTACCACCATGCTGGGTGCAGTAGTTAACATAATACTTGACCCTATCTTCATTTTTGCCCTGGATATGGGCGTTAAGGGCGCAGCACTGGCAACGGTCATCGCTCAGTTTTGCTCCGCGATATGGGTAATGACGTTCCTGCTGGGCAAGAGAACCCTGCTGCGTATCCGGCTGAAGAATATGGTGTTGGATATCAAAAGAGTGGGCAAAATACTGTCCATGGGAGCCATGGGCTTCTGCATGGCCCTTACCAACAGCATTGTCCAGACCGTGGCAAACACAACCTTGCAGATTTTCGGCGGCGACCTGTATGTTGGCGTAATGACCATCATCAGCTCCGTGCGTGAGGTTTTCATGCTGCCTATGCAGGGCATTTCCGGCGGTGCGGAACCCGTTATCGGTTACAATTACGGTGCCAAGGAATACCGCCGTGTCCGGGAAGGCATACGGTTCATGCTGATCACCGGCCTTGTTTTTGCCTCGGTGGTAACGGCTATCGCCCTTTTATTCCCCGAGCTTCTAATAAAGATTTACAACAGCGAAGAACAGATGCTTGCCATCGGTGTTCCTGCAATGCGGCTGTATTTCTGCGCATTTTTCATGATGGGATTTCAAATCGGCGGACAGTCTGCTTTCGTGTCCCTTGGCAGATCAAAGCACGCCATCTTCTTTTCCATGCTCAGAAAGACATTTATCGTTGCACCCCTGACGCTGATTCTTCCGCGAATTGGCTTCGGAGTAAACGGCGTGTTCATAGCAGAGCTGGTCTCCGACGTGGTGGGCAGCTCTGCCTGCGCAATTACCATGTACTTTACCGTCTGGCGTGAAATGAAAACTCTTGAACGCCGGTCAGCAGAGGAGTTAACAGTATGAAAATAATGGTCATCGACGGCAACAGCATAATCAACCGCGCGTTTTACGGTATCCGCCTGCTTTCCACCAGAGACGGACTTTACACCAACGCCGTTTATGGTTTTCTGACCATCATGCACCGTATTCTTGACGAGCAGAAGCCCGACGGCCTTTGCGTCCCCTTTGATCGCAGGGAACCCACGTCCCGCCATCTGCGTTACGAAGGATATAAGGCCACCCGCAGCGGCATGCCCGACGAGTTGGCAGTTCAGATGCCTGTGATGAAGCAGGTGCTGACTGCCCTTGGCATACCCATTTACGAGCTGGCAGGTTACGAGGCCGATGACCTTATCGGCACCATCAGCCGCAAATGTGAGCAGGCAGGTTACGACTGTGTTGCCGTCACCGGCGACCGTGACAGCCTGCAGCTTATTGGCGACAAAACCTCCGTCCTGCTGGTGCGCACCAAAGGCAGCCAGACCCTTACGGAACTTTATGATCCCCAGCGGTTTACCGAGGAATACGGCTTCGGCCCCAAGGGTCTTATTGACCTGAAAGCCCTTATGGGCGACAGTTCCGACAATATTCCCGGTGTTGCCGGTGTGGGCGAAAAGACAGCCAAAGACCTGATGATCAAATTCGGCTCTCTGGATGCCGTTTACAGCAATATCGACAGCGCCGATATCAAGGATTCCGTCCGCAAAAAGCTTGCAGCCGGCAAAGACAGTGCCTATCTTTCATATGAACTGGCGGAAATCTGCCTTGAAGCGCCCATGGAATTCAATGTGGATGACACTGTGTCGCGCACCATGGACAGAAAGGCTTTGTACGAGCTGTTCATGCAGCTGGAATTCTCCAAGATGATCGAAAAATACGGCCTTTGTGCCGAGGACGCTCAGTGCGAAGATAAGGAAATCTATACTGCCGAGATCGTGTCCGAAGATATCCAAAGCTTTGATCGTGCCGAAGAACTGCTGGCAGAACTGGAAAAGCTGGACTCCGTTTCCGTGCTGACAACCCCTGATCTGGAAGCGGTGGCACTGTGTCACGACTGCAATTTGTGGTTCATTTTTGCGGAAAACCTGGGAAATGAGTACGAAAAGTTCCTTTCCGGCCTGTTTTCCGACAGAATCAAAAAGAACGCCCACGATGTAAAACACCTTGTGGGCAGACTTATCAAAAAAGGATTGCCGGCAGAGGGATTTGTGTTCGACACGGTTTTGGCTGCGTATCTGCTGGATCCCTCAGCCAACAGTTACAGCCTCGAAAAGCTGGCAATGGCATATTTCAAAACAGAAATTCCTCCCGAATCCGAGTACACTCAGGAGCAGGCGACCTCACTTCTGGCAGACAGAAGCGTTATGCTCAAAGCATTCTCCACCCATGTGGGAATCATCGACCTGCTGACAGAAGAACTCAAGCCCAGGCTTGAGCAGGAGGGTATGCTGGAGCTGTTCAATACCGTGGAGCTTCCCCTTTGCAGAGTGCTGGCAGAAATGGAACATGAGGGTATTCTCGTTGACAGAGCCGAGCTTATAACCTTTGGTCAGGCTCTTTCCATCCGCATCGACGACCTGCAGAACGCCATTTGGGAGTATGCAGGCGGCAGCTTCAATATCAACTCCACCAAGCAGCTGGGAGTTGTGCTGTTTGAAGACCTTGGTCTGCCTCCTGTCAAGAAAACCAAAACCGGTTACTCCACCAACGTGGACGTGCTGAACAAGCTCAGGGGCAAGCATCCCATAATCGACCTTATCCTTGAATACCGCACCTTGACCAAGCTTAAATACACTTACGCCGACGGTCTGCTGAAAGTCATCAGCGACGACGGACGCATCCACACCAGCTTCAACATGACCGCCACTGCCACAGGACGACTCAGTTCCACCGAGCCCAATCTCCAGAACATTCCTGTTCGCACCGAGCTTGGTGCCGAG
>JAZULX010000306.1:0-4411 GCA_045603325.1 Oscillospiraceae bacterium
CAAAACGTAACATATTGCTCCGTAGGGGACGGCCCCCGGACGTCCCGCAGACCACGCACAGCACCACCATTGTCATCCTGAGCAAAGCGAAGGATCTTAAATAGGATTCTTCGGTCACTCCGGTCAGCAAGCTGACAGAGCTTCCTCAGAATGACAAAAGGAGAAATTGCGTAACTTACGAGGTCTCCCCGCGAAGGCAGCTTTCCCGACTCGGGTTACCGCCAATTACCCACAAACCGCTCCCCTTACATTATTATATTATTCTTGCTATTACACACAAAACTTGATATAATAATTTGATAATAAAAATGTAGTAATTATGGAAGTGTAGTTTTGAAATACGACAATTGGATAGTAGCGGGGTACGACGAAAGCAGATACGACGAAATGCTTCGGTCGGGCGTTTCTCCCCTGCTGGCTGCGGTGCTTTGCAGCCACGGAGTTGACACGCCGGAAAAGACCCGGGAGTTTTTGTCTGATGAGATGAACCTTAATGACCCGCTGATGCTGACCGATATGGACAAAGCGGCAGCAAGAGTAAAACAAGCGATTGCAGACGGTGAACATATTGTCGTTTACGGCGACTATGACGTGGACGGTATAACCGCCACCTGTCTGCTTACTGATTTTCTGCTGAAACTTGGCGCAAACTGCGGCCACTACATACCCGGCAGAATTGAGGAAGGTTACGGCCTGAACCCTCAGGCTATCGACAGCCTTCACAAAGACGGTGTCAGCCTTATCATCACCGTGGACTGCGGCATCACCGCCGTTGAAGAGACCGCCTATGCCGCCCAGCTGGGCATCGACCTTGTCATAACAGACCATCACGAGTGCAAAGACGGGCTGCCTCAGGCAGTTGCCGTGGTGAACCCTCACAGAAGCGGCAGCCGTTATCCCTTTGAGTCTTTGGCGGGTGTGGGCGTGGCGTTTAAACTGGCCTGCGCCATAGCCGGACCCGATAAACTCGCCGAACTGGTGGACGAATACTGCGACCTGGTATGCCTCGGCACAGTGGCGGACGTTATGCCGCTGCTGGATGAAAACCGTTTTCTTGTAAAACGAGGCATAAAATCTCTGCAGAATTCCAAGCGACCCGGCGTCAGAATGCTTATCAGGGAAGCCAACGTGGACAGCAAGACCCTTTCCGTCTCTTCCGTGGGATTTACGCTGGCTCCCAGAATCAACGCAGCCGGCAGAATGGGCGAGATAGAGCTGGCAACAGGGCTGTTCTTTTCCGAAACGGATGAGGAAGCCGCAAATTATGCGGCAGCTTTGTGCGCACTGAACAGGCAGCGCCAGGAGGTGGAAGCCTCCATCTACAAAACCGCCGTGTCTCAGCTGGCAAAGAATCCTCCGGGAGCAGCCATCGTTCTGGCGGACGAAAGCTGGCATCAGGGCGTTGTGGGCATAGTTGCATCACGACTGGCGGAAGAATACCGCTGCCCCACGTTTTTGATCTGTCTCGACGGCGAAAAGGGCAAAGCCAGCTCCAGAAGCTTTGGCGGATTCAACCTGTTTTCCGCTCTGGAGCAGTGCGACCGGTTGCTGAGCAATTACGGCGGCCACGAACTGGCAGCCGGCTTCACCATAGAAAAAGGCTGCATCGACGCTTTCAGGGAAAAAGTGTGCAGCATTGCGGAAGAATACTTCCGGGACGGTGCAGGTCAGCACAGCCTGAACCTGGATTTCGAACTCCGTGACCCTTCCCTGCTCACCCTGAGCAACACCGCCGATCTGGACAAGCTGGAACCCTGCGGCTGCGGAAGCCCCAAACCATTGCTGTACATGAAAGACCTTCATGTAGACAATCTTATGGAAGTAGGCGGCGGCAGGCACCTGAAACTGAGGCTTATCAAGGGCACAAAGGTGCTGAACGCGATTTTCTTTTCCGTCAACGCCGAAAAAGCCGGCATTGCCGAAGGCGATATGGTTGACGTGGCGTTCTGCCCTCAGATTAACGAATACCGCGGCGCCCGTTCTGTGCAGCTGCTGCTGACGGATATACGCTGCGACGAAAAAACCAGAGCTGTTTTTGATGCTCAGGCAGAGCTGTATGCCGGATTCGTAGCCGGTGAGCTCAGCCCCGAAGAAGCTGAACAGATGCTGCCGGTGAGAGACGATTTCGTAGCCCTGTGGCGATATATGAAAAGCCACTGCGAAAGAAACTCCCTGTCGGACGATTGGGGTAGTCTGGCGCGCAAGGTCAGCCGATACTGCGGACGGGATATCCCCGCAGCACGACTGCGGGTGTGTCTGGACGTGTTTGACGAGCATAAACTTATAAAGCTCACCGCAAACCGGCACAATATAAAGATAAGAATAACCAGCACCGGCGAGAAGATCGACCTCGGCGATTCCATCCTGCTGGCAAAGCTGAAACAGTTAACGATCAACAGTTAACAGTTTTATTGCCATTCTGAGGAGGCTGCAGGCCGACGTAAGAATCCCCACCATAAGAGAGGGATTTCCCGTCGCCAACCTTATGGTTGGCTCGCTCGAAATGACAGAGAACTTAACCATCAACCTACACTAAACAGAAAGGGAGTGAATATATGGAAAACGCAGCTGTATGCATGGAAATCATGATGGAAAACATTCGCAGGAACAGCCCCAGTGCGGATATGGAGCGCATCGAAAAAGCTGTAAAATATGCCGACGCCATGCACAACGGTCAGCTCAGAAAAGACGGATCCCCATATATAACTCACCCTATCCACGTTGCAGAGATAATCTCCGAAATAGGACTGGACACGGATTCCATTGTAGCAGCACTGCTGCACGACTGCATCGAGGACACAGCCACCACCTTTGATGACGTTGCAAAGCTTTTCAGCCGCCCTGTGGCGGAGCTGGTGGAAGGCGTCACAAAGCTGACAAGAGTGAATTACACCTCTCAGGAAGAGGAGCAGATGGAAAATCTGCGCAAGATGTTCATGGCCATGGCCAAGGACATCAGAGTTATCCTGATAAAAATCGCCGACCGGCTCCACAATATGCGCACCATGGACTATCAGTCCGAGGTGAAGCAGAAAGAAAAATCTCTGGAAACCATGGAGATCTACGCTCCTCTGGCTCACCGCCTTGGTATGCAGAAGATCAAATGGGAGTTGGAAGACCGGTCCCTGATGTACCTTGACCCCATCGGATACAAGGAAATCACCGAATACCTGCAGGAAAGAAAGCAGACCCATGAGCAGTTCATGGCAAACATCCAGAGCATCATCAGCCGGCGACTTTCCGAATACGGCATCCAGGCTCAGGTCTACGGCCGAATCAAGCATATCTACAGCATTTACCGCAAGATGTATTCCCAGAACAAGGGGCTGGACGAGGTTTATGACCTGTGTGCTTTCCGTGTCATAGTGGATGATATCCCCAACTGCTACAACGTTCTGGGCCATATCCACGACCTGTTCCGCCTTGTGCCCGGCAGATTCAAGGACTATATCTCAACTCCCAAACCCAACATGTACCAGAGCCTTCACACCACCGTTATCGGCAACGAAGGCATACCCTTTGAAGTTCAGATACGCACTCAGGAAATGCACAACACCGCAGAATACGGTATTGCTGCCCACTGGAAGTATAAAGAAGGCATCTCCGGCAACCTGGGCGGCGAAGAAAAGCTGGAATGGATACGCCGTCTGCTGGAAGGTCAGGAAGACGCCGACCCCGAAGATTACATCCACTCTCTCAAGGTGGATATGTTCGACGACGAGGTTTTCGTTTTCACTCCCAGAGGCGAGGTCATCAACCTGCCCAACGGCTCCACTCCCATCGACTTTGCTTACGCCATCCATTCCGAGGTTGGCAACCATATGATTTCTGCCAACGTCAACAACCGCATCGTGCCCTTTGACCATGTGCTGCAAAACGGCGACATCGTTGAGGTCACCACCTCCAAGTCCTCCAAAGGACCCAGCCGCGACTGGCAGAAGATATGCAAGAGCAATCAGGCCAAAAACAAGATCAAACAGTGGTTCAAACGCGAAAAACGCGAAGAAAACGTGGCTCAGGGCAGAGCTTCCTTTGAAGCCGAACTGAAACGAGTGGGCATATCCCCCTCATCCCTGACTTCCGACGATGTTCTTCCCCACATTCTGAAAAAAGTATCTTTCGGATCTCTGGACGATATGTATGCAGCCATCGGTTACGGCGGCCTGACCACCGTAAAGGCGGTAAACCGTGTCCGGGACGAGCTTATCCGCATCAACAAGCTGCAGCAGGCCAAAGAGGGCGAAAAAGCACCCGCAAAACTCGTTTCCCAGCCCAAGAAAGCCAAAAACGAAAAGGGCATCATTGTCGAAGGGCTGGACAACTGCCCTATCAAGTTTGCCCGCTGCTGCACCCCGGTACCCGGCGACTCTGTGGTGGGCTTCATCACCAGAGGTTACGGCGTTTCCGTCCA
>JAZULX010000307.1:0-1632 GCA_045603325.1 Oscillospiraceae bacterium
ATCGAACAGGCATGGCGTGACGGTGCAAAGATGGACGGCTGGGCTGACTGCTTCTCCCTTGAGCGTTGGCTTGGCGCTTTTGAAAAGTGCGGAATCGACCCGGATTTCTACGCTCTGCGTGAGCGCGGCCGTGACGAGATACTGCCCTGGAGCATGATCAGCGTTGGCGTTGACACCGATTATATGTGGTCTGAGCGTGAACAGGCTTACAAGTCTGTCATCACTCCCGACTGCCGTGTCCAGTGTATGGGCTGCGGCGCAAACTGTCTGCTGAAGGAGAAAAACTGCGATGATTGAACAGAGACTCAGATTTTCCAAAACCGGCAGAGCAATTTACATTTCTCACCTTGACCTGATGCGCACTTTCCAGCGTGCTTTCATGCGTGCCGGTATAAAAGTCAAACACACCGAGGGTTATAACCCTCACGCTTACGTTTCCGTAGCCCTTCCCCTTTCCGTCGGCGTTTCCAGCCATTGCGAAATTCTGGATTTCGGTCTGAGGGACGACATTCCTCTGGAACAGTTGCCCGAACTGATGAACAAGGCTCTGCCTGAGGGCATAACCGTCACCTCTGCCTATAACGGCGGTCAGAAAGTCGGCAAGCTGAAATACGTCAAGTGCGAGATAACCATGGAGTACGACAACGGTGTGCCTGCCGGCACTGCTGCTGCACTGGACGAGCTGTTTGCTGCAAAAGAACTGGTTATCGAAAAGAAAACCAAAAAAGGTATGGGCATGTCAGACATCAAGGAAGGCATCAAGCGCATTTCCTTTGAAGAACACAGCGGTTTCGTTACCGTAAGCTGCGTGCTGTCTGCTCAGAATCCTGCCGTTTCGCCCGACAATATCGTGTCTGCAATCAGGCAGAAAGCTCCCGAATTCACTCCGGACTTTGCTTCCGCCCTGCGAATCGAGACCTTTGACGAGAATATGGAAGTTTTCAGATGAAATAATGCCGCTCTCACAAAAATTCTGTGGGAACGGCATGATATTTCTGCCAGTTTAACCAACATCGGAAGCTTGACGAAGCTTGCGGCAAATGATAAAATTGATATGTGTTCGGGTCTTGTGTGACCCGTATACTGAGCAAAACATCTGACGGAAAGTGGAATGGACCACATGATGTTTTGCGGCGCAGATATCTGCGTTTTTATGCCGACCGTCTGGGCGTACCGATTTGGTACGCCCTTTTTTTGTTTTTGTGAACGCTGAACAAATCAGCTTCGACATATGAGGGTTATTATTCGCCAATCCCTCAGTCTGCTTCGCAGACAGCTCCCTTTACACAAGGGAGCCTTTCCATGAATAACAAACAATACATTTTCAAAAGGCTTTAGGAGGAACCAGACAATGGAATTCAAAACCGATATCGAAATTGCTCAGAGCTGTGAAATGAAAAACATTCGTGAAATTGCTCAAACAGCCGGCGTGGAAGAACGTTATCTGGAACTGTATGGCAATTACAAGGCAAAAGTAGATTATAAACTGCTTAACGAAGATCCTTCGCCCGATGGAAAGCTGATCCTTGTTACCGCTATTTCGCCTACCCCAGCCGGCGAAGGCAAAACCACTACGTCTGTGGGTCTTGCTGACGGCCTGCGCAAAATTGGCAATAAGGCGATCCTTGCATT
>JAZULX010000308.1:0-7445 GCA_045603325.1 Oscillospiraceae bacterium
CAGGTCAAGTCCGGGGAAGAGAGTGCCTCGCATTATGCCCTTGGAAGGCAGATACTTCTGAGGATTATTTCGCTGGAAAGGTACATACGGATTTGCCAGTGGAGCCGGTGACGGCAGAACACCACACCAGTCAACATCTGAATCAACGTGGGCTGCTGTTTTGACAGCTCCGGTCATATCTTCAGCAGACTGGTTTTTGGGCGTCCTCACATACTGAGACTGCTTCTGTGAGTTTTTGATGTCCAATGTATGGCCTCCTTAATGTTGTTAGCGTGGAGTTGCCTCCGCTCTCATTATATGGCAGACGGTTCTCGGTGGTGTATTGGCTGATAAATTATATTATTAAGGCGAAAACGCTTGAAATTTACAATTCATTCTTTTTTAATCAAGTAAAATGTGCTATTATTATTAAAGCATCACAGAAAGGCTGAGTTGAGATGGCTAAAAACTATAATGATTCAAATACAATGTCCAGCACGCTTTTTTCTTTTGTCAGAAAACATTGGTACGCCAGTATCAAGGCGGTTGCTGTATATGTAATTCTATATTTCTGCACGTTTTCCCTTGTTAACGGAACCGGCAGAGAATTTACCGTATACTGGATAATTTCCGGACTTTGCTGTGTAATGTTCTGTTTCTTCAGTTATATGGATACATGGCGAAAAGCCATGCGTGATCACAATCTTGTTATGTACAATTACATCCAGTACAATAAATGGCGCGGACTTTTATCCGGTTTGTTGGCAGATATACCCGGTCTGGTTATTATAATTTTCATCCTTATAACCAAGGCTTCAGGCGCATCCAACTATGTGGACTTTGCCAAGGTGGGTTATTTTATACTGTATTCTCCTTTTGTTATGCTTGTAACTGCCCTTGAAGGACCTACTCATAACCTGATTTATTTCCTGCCTCTTATTGTGACGCCTATCACCGGTGCCGCCGGATATTATTTTGGATATCGCAACATCGGTTTGGTAGGACAGTTCATTTATAAAACTGACAGAGCAAAAAACAAGAAGCTGCGCTGATTCGGAATATTGCATACACGCACTCCCATATCATTGGCTATGGGGGTGTTTGTATATGAGATTAATTGCTGCAGCTGCTGTTGTTTTGATGATGCTTTCCGGGTGCTCGTACATGCCGGCGATGGCTGAAACCTCAGATGTTTTTACTATTGTCATAGATCCTGGCCACGGCGGGATGGACGGTGGAGCCGCCACAACATCCGGCGTAAAGGAAAGCGACATCAATCTCCAAATATCCGCCAGGTTAGAGTGTTTGTTAACGTTTATGGGATGTCAAACGGTAATGACAAGGAACGCAGACACTCATCTAGGTGGTCCTGGCTATAAAAAGGCTGCGGATATCAAAGCGCGTCTTGCAGTGGCAGAAGAAAATAATGCAGATATTTTGATCAGCATACACCAGAACCACTATTCCGACAGCCGATACGGCGGAGCGCAGGTGTTTTTTGGCGGTGCTGATGGAAGTGATGTACTTGCAAAAATGGTTCAGGATAACCTGAAAGAAGCATTGGACGAGAGTAACAACAGATCAATCAAAGACGGTACAGGTACCGCTTATTTATTGAAAAATGCAGATTGCAGTGCAATTCTTGTGGAGTGTGGTTTTCTGTCAAACCCTTCAGATGCAGAAAACCTGCAAATAGCAGACTATCAGAAAAAGGTCGCCATTGCGGTGGCGGCAGGATCGATTCAATTCAAAGGAGACAGCCCGGATGAAAGCTAAATCAGTATTCTATTGTACAGAATGCGGTAACGAATATCCAAAATGGCAGGGCAAATGCAGTGCCTGCGGCAGTTGGAATACCATTGTTGAGCAGACTGTCAAACAGACATCAAAAGGAACCGTTGCCGTTTCTTCCGCTGGGTCAAAGAAAGCGAAACTCCTCAGTCAGGTGGACTGCACCGAAGAGATCCGGTTTGGAACCGGTATGGAAGAGTTGGATCGTGTCCTTGGCGGAGGTGCCGTAAAGGGATCGTTGGTGCTTGTGGGCGGTTCTCCGGGTATCGGCAAATCCACGCTTCTGCTGCAGATTTGCGATCACCTTACCCGGATCGCAAAGGTACTCTATGTTTCAGGCGAAGAATCTGAGCGTCAGATAAAACTCAGGGCTGAACGTCTTGGAGTTCACAACAGTGGAGTATATGTTCTGTCGGAAACCAACCTGAACGATGTGCTTGAAGCTGTGGCAGATATTAAGCCGGATATACTGATAATTGACTCTATCCAAACGCTTTATAACGACCAGCTCAACTCAACTGCCGGCAGTGTCGGGCAGGTTAAGGACTGCACAATGACCCTAATGCAGTTGGCCAAGAACGACGGTATTACGGTATTCGTTATAGGCCATGTTAATAAAGAAGGAGCCATTGCAGGGCCTAAGGTGCTGGAACACATGGTGGACTGCGTTCTGTACTTTGAAGGCACCCAGCAGATGTCTGCCCGCATGCTCAGAGCCGCTAAAAACAGGTTTGGTTCAACCAACGAAGTGGGCGTTTTTGAAATGCGGGATATCGGTCTGGTTGAGGTTCCGAATCCTTCTGAAATGCTGTTGTCAGGTCGCCCAAAAGGCGCACCCGGTACCTGTGTTGCTTGTGTTATGGAGGGAACAAGACCCCTTTTGGCGGAAGTACAGGCGCTGGTTGCGCCCAGCAGCTTCAGCCAATCCCGAAGAATGACAGACGGATTTGACTATAATCGTGCCATGCTGCTGTTAGCGGTGCTGGAAAAAAGAGGCGGTATGCGGATGTCCGGCTGTGACGCCTATCTGAACGTTGTAGGCGGTCTTACTCTGGACGAACCTTCTGCTGACCTTCCTGCGGTAATAGCTTTGGCTTCCAGCTTTGCGGACAAGCCTATTGCCGAAGACGTTGTGGCAGTAGGTGAAGTAGGGCTTACGGGAGAATTGAGATCAGTGTCGTATATGCAGCAGCGTCTCAATGAGATAAGCCGACTTGGATTTTCAAAATGTATCGTTCCCAAACAGGGAACAGCCAAAATCCATCCCCCTGAGGGTCTTGAACTGATCAGAGTTAAGAATATTAAAGAAGCAATAAACGCGGTCATCGATTGATGACCGCGTTATTCATTCTATTTAGATTAGCTTTCCTGCTTGTTGATTATTTTTATAAACCAGTTTATGTCCTGACGTGTGATCGCTCCTGTGAGTGCAATTACAGCAGCAAATACAAGTGCAGAACTTATGCTTCGGAAGAACACAGAACCGCCGCTGCCGATAAAACCTGTAAATACTATTGACGCAGCCACGGCAAGTAATGTCTTGAATATAAGGGATGGTCTTGGACGATATCCGGTAACGAGAATGATTTTTGACAAGCTAAAACCGAAGTTTATAAGTTTTGTAACTGCGAAAGCGGTGATGTATCCATCTATTCCAAACTTGGGCAGAAGGAGTATGAGTAGAAGAATGTCCATGATCGACGTGCAGGTGTTGAGCCTGACGTTATATACCTGCTGTCCCAGCCCTTTCAGCATGCCATCTACAATGGTATCGAGATAAATGAACACCAACAGCGGCGCAAATCTGGCAAAATACAGTGACGCTTCACTGCTGGAATAGATAAGAATACCTAATTGATCTGAGGTCACAAACAGTATAGCAGTGCAAAGGGCTGCAAAAATAAAGCTCATCTGCATTGTATGTGAAACAATATAAGTTATCCGGTTCGGGCGATTACCGGCCCTGCAGCCGGACAGTTCCGGTATAAGTATATCGGCAACAGAGTAAAGTATTGCTGTCGGGAAGGTGATTACAGGGAATACCATGCCGTGTATTGTGCCATAGCTGGCGATGGCGTCATGGCTTCCATAGCTTTTCAGCCCTTTTGGTATCAGCATATGTTCAAGGGTGTTCAGTCCGGAGCGTATATATTCGTTAGCAGCAAGCGGTATTGTCATGCCAAGCAATCGCTTGAACATCGGATGGGATGTGTCTTCGGTGCCTGATACATCCATACGATACATGAAAAACAGAATGAAAAAAGACAGCACCGTACCGATGCCTGAACCGCCAACGACGCAGGCGCAGGATTGAGGTATGCCTCTTGCTCCATACAGGGAAAGCAGAAACATGGTCACAAGGATCGAAAAACTACGTTCAAAGAACTCAACTACAACATATCTTCCGATCTTGCCTGAAGCTGTGAAATAGCCTGCCATTACCGATGACATGACGGAAAACGGAATACAAAGTGCGCTGACTTTCAGAGGCAGTATGGAGCGTTCATCGCCTATCCATGACATGCCCAACGGTTTGGCAAAGCGAAAAACAACGATCGAAATAACAGCGCTGACCACCAGACCATACATCAGGCACTGACGAACGGCTTTTTTGACACCATGTTTTCTGCCATAGCCAAACTCCTCGGCGATAAGACAGGTGGAACCAACCCTTATGCCGCTGCCACCCACCACAATTGCAAGACTGTACACCGACATTACCAGTTCGAATATGCCTATTCCTTCCGCACCAATGAGATTGCTTATATAAACCTGAAACCCCATTGCTACAGAACGTATTATGACAGTAGACAGGGTAAGCAGGACAGTGTTTGTCAATAACTTCTTTGCTGTGTTCAAAAAAATCCCCCCGCCAAAGCATATGCCGGCAGGGGGACAGACATTCTATTTAGTTCACGGCCGCAGTTTCGGAAAGAATTTCGGCTTCATGTTTACGCTTAGTGCGGGAAGCATTGGCAAGCATGAGCTTGATTCGGTTTTCCTGATTGATTTTGGTGGCACCGGGGTCGTAGTCGATGGCAACTATGTTTGAATCGGGATAGTCATCCTTAAGACGGCGAATCATGCCTTTGCCAACAATGTGATTGGGCAGACAGCCGAAGGGCTGAGTACAGACAATGTTGTTGACTCCGCTGTGAATCAGGTCCAACATTTCACCGGTGAGCAGCCAACCTTCGCCCATCTTGTTGCCGTAACCAAGGTATCCTTTGATGAGCTTCTGCATGTGTGAGAAGGGTTCGGGAGCGGTGTATCTGGGATGACGTTTGACGATCTCGATATAGTCACGCTGGAGCATCTCAAAGAACTTTTGCAGAGCTCCGGCAACAATGCGCTTAACAGCTTTGCCGCCGTACAGTTCAACGTCAACAACACGATTGTTGACCTTGAATATCATAAAGTCAATAAGACCGGGAACCACAGGCTCAGCACCTTCAGCAACCAGGAACTTTTCGAGGTTGTTGTTGCCGAGTGAGGAAAACTTGACGTATATCTCGCCTACGATACCAACTTTGGGTTTCTGTTCGTCGGTAATTTCAATATTGTCGAAACATTCGAGAATATATTCAAGTTCCTGCTTGTAAGCCTTCCGGCTCAAACCCTTACCGTTCTTGTAATCATTTATAAGCTTTTGCTGACACTGCTGAACAACTGCGTCAGTCTCGCCTTTATTGACCTCATAAGGGCGGCATCTGTTGGCTGCCAGCATAATGGCATCGCCGTACAGCATTGAAAACGCAAGCTTGGGTATAAGCGGCAGAGTCAGGCTGAAACCGGGATTTTTCTCAAGACCGGACAGGTTGACAGAGATTACAGGCACAAACTCAAGGTTAGCTTTTTTCAGAGCCTTGCGCAGCAGATGGATGTAGTTTGAAGCACGGCAGCCACCGCCTGTCTGAGTGATAAGCAAGGCGATTTTGTGAACGTCATACTTTCCGGACTGAACAGCGTCTATCAGCTGACCGATAACCAACAGGGCAGGGTAGCAGGTGTCGTTATGTACATATTTCAGACCCGTATCTACAATATTCCTGTGTTCAGTGGTGAGCATATCCACCTTGAAGCCTTCCAGCTCGAGGCAGCTTTTCATCATACCAAAATGGATGGGAAGCATCTGAGGCATGAGCAGGGTGTATTCTTTTTTCATCTCCTTTGTAAAAAGGAGTCGACCTTCTTCGTTGTAAACAAGCTCAGCCAATTACTTCACCTCCAGTGCTTCACGGGCTTCAATTGCAGCGATTAGACTGCGGATTCTGATTTTTACGGCGCCAAGGTTGCTGATATCGTCAATCTTCAGCTGAGTGTACAGTTTGCCGCCGGATTCGAGGATGTCACGGGTTTCATCGCCGGTGATGGCGTCAATGCCGCAGCCAAAGGAGACCAGTTGAATCATCTGCATATCGTTCTGGGAGCAGACATATTTAGCTGCAGAATAAAGGCGGGACTGGTAAGTCCACTGATTCAGAACTTTACGCGCTTCTTTGGGGCTGTGATATGCCACGGCATCTTCAGTAAGAACCACAAACCCATAGGAAGAAGCAAGATCGTCTATACCATGGTTGATCTCAGGATCACTGTGATAGGGACGACCGGCAACGACCAGAATTTTCTGACCGTTGGTACGGGCCTGGTCTATCATAGCCTGGCCGTTACTCCGGATGTCTTGCTTGTATACTTCATAGGCCTCGTAAGCCTTTCTTGCAGCGGCAACAGTTTCTTTCTTGGGAATAGAAAACTCATTGTAGAAATATTCAGAAGCTTTTTTCTCAAAGTCTTTGGGGCGGTGCAGACCGAAGTAGGGAGCAAGGTATTTGATTTCCCTAAGGTCAGGCACATTTGCACCTAACAGCTCCGGATAGTATGCAACAACAGGGCAGTTATAGTTGTTGTCACCTTTGCCTTCATCAAAGTTGTAAGGCATACAGGGATAGAATATAACATCGCAACCCTTTTCAATAAGCTCCAGAACATGACCGTGCATGAGCTTTGCGGGATAACAAACAGTGTCGGATGGAATGGTACGCTGACCCTTTATGTAAGTTGCCCTGGTGGACGGTGAAGATACAACCACTTCAAATTCCAGCTGAGTGAAAAATTCGTACCAGAAAGGCAGATTCTCATACATATTAAGCCCGAAAGGAATTCCGATTTTGCCGCGAACACCGGGTCTGCCTTCGTAAGCCTTGAGCTTTTCAAACTTATACTTCATCAAATTTGGGTTTGACACATTCGCCTTGCCCAAAGGCTTTTCACAGCGGTTGCCGGAGATGAATCTGCGTCCGCCGTCAAAGGTGTTTATGGTGAGACTGCAGTGGTTGGTGCATCCGCCACAGGTGGTGGGCTTGGAGGTGTGGGTAAAACCGTCCAGCTTGCTTCCTATGAGCAGTGTGCTTTCGGAAAGCCCCATATCCATAGCGGTAAGAGCGCAGCCATAGGCACCCATAAGACCTGAAATTACAGGACGGGTCACGTTGCGTCCAAGTTCGTTTTCAAAACTTCGAAGAACAGCGTCATTATAGAAAGTGCCGCCCTGAACAACGATGCGCTGACCAAGATCGTCAGCAGATGCTGCTCTGATGACTTTATAAACAGCGTTTTTAACAATGGAGATAGACAGACCTGCAGAAATATCTTCGATTGAGGCACCATCTTTCTGA
>JAZULX010000309.1:0-4706 GCA_045603325.1 Oscillospiraceae bacterium
GAATACGCACACGACCACGGCGTAGTGGTGGAAGGTGAGCTTGGCCGACTTGCAGGCATTGAGGATGACGTTAACGTCAAGGCAGAGGATTCCAGTTACACCGACCCCGATCAGGTTCAGGAATTTGTCGAAGCCACCGGAGTTGACTCCCTGGCTATCGCTATCGGCACCAGCCACGGCGCCTACAAGTTTAAACCCGGCCAGAAGCCCCAGCTCCGCTTCGATATCCTGGAAGAAGTTGAAAAGCGTCTGCCCGGTTTCCCCATTGTTCTCCATGGCGCATCTTCCGTAATTCCTCAGTATGTTGAGACCATCAATTCCAATGGCGGCAGCATGCCCGACGCTATCGGTATCCCTGAAGATATGCTCCGTCAGGCTGCAAAAATGGCTGTCTGCAAAATCAATATCGACTCCCACCTGCGTCTTGCCATGGCCGCAGGTGTCAGGAAGCATCTGGCAGAAAATCCTGCCGACTTTGACCCCAGAAAGTACCTCATCCCCGGCAGAGACAATATCCGCGATCTGGTTCGCAGCAAGATTGTCAATGTTCTGGGATCCAGCAACACCATCTGATAACTTAAAATCTAATTAAAAATACTATCGAAAGGAGATCTCGCTGTGAATCAAAAGAGACCCGCCCCTGTTATCGAAGGTACACTGAGAAAGAAAATGCTGCATGTGCCTGATGTGATACGCGAATGCAGCGGGATAATCA
Organism: Oscillospiraceae bacterium; assembly: GCA_045603325.1. Taxonomy (GTDB): domain Bacteria; phylum Bacillota; class Clostridia; order Oscillospirales; family Oscillospiraceae; genus SIG469. The sequence continues at coordinate 716 of JAZULX010000309.1, forward strand.
TTTTCGGCAAACGCATCAAATCCCTGGTTTTTTCCACCGATCTGAGCATCATCCGCAACGTCAATGCCGACGCGGTCATGGCTGTCTACGCCTTTACGCCTCAGCCTGTCATCATTGATGCGCTGCTGATGGCAGCCGATATTCCTGTGTTTGCGGGAGTTGGCGGCGGTCTTACAAGAGGGGAGAGGGCTGTATCCCTTGCTCTTGAAGCCGAGCATCAGGGTGCCATCGGCGTTGTTTTAAACGCGCCTACTGCCAACGATACTATCGTAACAATCAAGGAAAAGATAGATATTCCCATCGTTGTGTCAGTTGTGGCAGATTTTGACGATATTGACGCCAGAGTCGAAGCAGGAACCACTATTTTTAATGTTTCCGCAGCTGCCGACACGCCACGGATAGTGAGAAAGATTCGTGAAAAGTATCCCGATTTCCCCATTTTCTCCACCGGTGGTCCCACCGATGAGTCCATTCGTGAGACCATTCAGGCAGGCGCCAATGCCATAACCTGGACACCGCCTTGCAATGCGGAGATATTCAAGGGCACCATGGAAAAATACCGCAGCGAACCCCATTAAAAGAACGCTGTCATTCCGAACAACGAAATTCGGAATGACAGCGCTTATTTTATATCTGTGAAAAAACTTCGCCAATAGACTGATTAATAACTAAATCGGCATGACTGTCGTAAGGAGTGGGGTCACGGTTTATCAGCACCAGCTTATCGCCCTTGTAGTAGCGGATAAGGCCTGCTGCGGGATAAACGGTCAGTGAAGTTCCGCCAATTATGAAAACATCGGCCTTGGAAATGGCTTCCACGGCTCCGTCGATAGTAGCACTGTCCAGAGATTCCTCATACAGCACAACGTCAGGCTTGATGGTGCCGCCGCAGCTGCATTTTGGAACACCGATGGAATTTGCCACATAGTCCAAGTCATAGCTCTTTCTGCACTTCTGACAGTAGTTGCGGTAAACAGAGCCATGAAGCTCATATATTTTTTTGCTGCCTGCAGCGGTGTGCAGACCGTCTACGTTCTGGGTAACAATGGCCTTGACCTTTCCAGCGGCTTCCAGTTCTGCCAGCTTATAATGGGCAGCATTGGGCTTATAGCCGATGGGCAGCAGCTTCTCTTTGTAGAACTTATAAAACTCTTCGGTGTGACTGACATAGAAACTGTGGCTCAGCATGGTTTCGGGAGGATAGTCAAACTTTTGACTGTACAGACCATCCACGGATCGAAAATCCTTGATGCCTGATTCGGTGCTGACTCCGGCACCGCCAAAAAATACGATATTGTCCGATTCATCTACCCACTGTTTAAGCGTTTTGATCTTGTCCATCGTCGTCTCCTTTCCAGAAATCCCTGAGTTTTTGCTTTTCTTTTTTAGTAAACTGACCTTCATTACTCAACCAGCTTTCAATGTTGAACCGTTCTGCCATATCGGGGCGTCTTTTTTTAGTGCGCAGAAAGCTCTGACGGGTACGCCATATGGCGATGTTCTTGTGGTTTCCCGAAAGCAGAACAGGAGGGATAGACATTCCGTGCCATGTTTCAGGGCGGGAATATTGAGGATATTCCAGCAGACCGCTCCAATGGCTTTCGCCGGTAAAACATTCCTCGTCAGACAATACACCCGGAATAAGACGACATACGGAGTCAGCTACCGCCATGGCTGGGATCTCGCCACCGGTGAGAACAAAATCACCTATAGACAGCTCTTCGTCTACGCACTCTTCGATGAAACGCTCGTCGATACCCTCATAGTGACCGCAAACGATAACAATATTGTCGTATTTACTCAGCCTTTTTGCATCTGCCTGAGTAAAAACCTTACCGCCCGGGGTCATAAAAATGGTGTGTACCGGTGCCGCAACTTCATCACAGATGTATTCCCAACAGTTGTACAGCGGATCGGCCTGTATCAGCATACCCATTCCACCGCCGTAAGGATAATCGTCTACCTGATTCTGTTTGTTGGGAGTAAAATCTCTTATCTGATGGCATTCAATTTTAAGGATATCCCGCTCCTGAGCGCGACCAATGATGCTTTCGGACAGCACATCGCCCACAGTATCGGGGAACAGGGTCATTATATCTATCCTCATTATCAAATCATCCCTTCGATGAGTTTGAAAAATACCTTGCCGCCTTCAACGTCAACTTCCTTCAGAAATTCGTCGACGGCGGGGATCATGTATTCGCCTTCGCCTTTGATGACGTAAACATCACTGGCAGGAAGCTTGAGAACATTGGTGACCTTGCCGAATACTTCGCCGGTTTCAACATTGACAGCTTCAAGACCGATAAGGTCGTCGATAAAAACAAGACCATCGTCAAGATTGGCGTCATCACGGTCAAAGTAAAGTACCTTGCCCTTCAGAAGTGCGGCATCGTTGGCATTGTCCACGCCTTCGGGCTTGGCAATGAGCATAGCTTTGTGAACTTTTTTGCCCACAAATTTCACAGCTTTGCCGTCCATATAAAACTTATCTATATCCAAAAGAAACTCGGCACTGTCGCACCAGGGCTGAATGCGGACTTCGCCCCTGATGCCGTGGGTGTTGACTATCTGTCCGGCTTCCAGAAATTGCTTTTTCATAAAACTTACCTCGTAGGGTTCACTTGCCAAAGGCAACTGAAAAAATTAAATATGAAATTTCCGGCGGTGTGTACGTCGGAAATTTCTCTATACAGTCTGCAAACGTGCGGAGTATTCCAACGGGATCTTCGTGCGCTGCAGCAGACTGAAATATCCACTAAAAAATAACCTAAGGTTATTTTTTAGTGAAAAAATCGCAGGGGCGCCTTTGCAGCCACTGGGGCAGCAAGGGTCACCCCTGCGGTTTAGTGATCAGTCGACTATCTCAACTGAGACTTTCTTGTCCTGACGCTGAGCGACGGACTTGACCAAAGTGCGTATCTCCTTGGCGATCTTGCCCTGACGACCGATCACCTTGCCCATATCCTCGGGCGCGACACGAAGTTCAAAAACGGTATCGTTGTCGTTTTCGATCTCGGTGACGGTAACGGCGTCGGGATTATCGACAAGATTCTGCGCGATATAAAGCAAGAGCTCTTTCATGGATACACCTCTTTACTGAATTCCGGCTTTTTTGAGAAGAGCCTTGACGGTATCGGTGGGCTGAGCGCCGGACTTGATCCATTCCTGAGCTTTTTCAGCGTTGATCTTGATTTCGGCGGGCTCGGTAAGGGGGTTGTAAGTGCCGATTTCTACGATGAATCTGCCATCTCTGGGGCTGCGGGAGTCAGCGACAACGATTCTGTAGAAAGGAGCCTTCTTTGCACCCATTCTGCGAAGTCTGATTTTGACCATGATTGTTTCACCTCCGTATATGATCTTCGAATATATCGTAAACTTTTCTTACGAACAACGTTACATGCCGGGCAGGCTGAATCCGCCGTAGCGGTTCTTTTTGCGTTTGCCCTTTTTGCCGCCGCCAGTCATTTGCTTGGCCATAATCTGCATGGCTTCAAACTGTTTCAGCAGGCGGTTTATCTCTTCAACCTTGACACCACTGCCTGCAGCAATGCGCTTTTTGCGGCTATGGTTGAGGATAGAAGGATTTTCTCTTTCATGAGGGGTCATGGACAGGATGATTGCTCTGGTGCGGCCCATGGCCTTTTCGTCGATGGTGGCACCGGCAAGAGCCTTTTTGTCAATGCCGGGCATCATGCCCAACACATCGCCAAGGTCACCCATGTTCTGGAGCTGATCCATCTGGTCGAGAAAATCGGTGAGAGTGAAGCGGTTGGTTTTAAGCTTCTGCTCCATCTCCTGCGCTTTTTTCATATCAAAAGCCTGTTCGGCTTTTTCGATAAGAGTAAGCATATCGCCCATACCGAGTATTCGGGAAGCGATACGGTCGGGGTGGAAAAGTTCGATATTGTCGAGCTTTTCGCCGTTGCCGACATATTTGATGGGCTTACCGGTTACTGCTTTGACAGACAGTGCGGCACCGCCTCTGGCA
>JAZULX010000310.1:0-4479 GCA_045603325.1 Oscillospiraceae bacterium
GCTTTGACCTGACCGCCGAGGGAGTCGGACTTTTCAAACAGGGTGACCTTGTGACCGCGCTGAGCTGCGGAATATGCAGCCTGCAGACCGGCAGGACCGCCGCCGATGATGGCAACGGTTTTGGGAGAGGTCTCTGCGGGGAAGTTGTTCAGACGGCCGCTTCTGGGGTTGACGGAGCAGGTGTGCAGACCGTGGCAGCCGTTGCACATGATGCAGGGGATAACTTCGCTGCCCTGACCGGCTTTCAGCTTCTCATAATACTCGTCGTCAGCGATGAACTGACGGGCCATGGCGAACAGGTCGGTCTTGCCTTCTTCGAGGAAACGTTCCATATCGTCGGGGTTGCCGAAACCGCCAACGGGAGCGCAAAGAGCCTTGATGCCGCGCTTTTTGTAAGCTTCGGCATAGTCCAGGTTGGAGGGATGACCCTTTTCCATGTTCATGCCGTTGACATGGGTGGCGGAACCGTCGATGCCGCGGATCTGGATAATATCCACGCAGTCTTCAATAGCCTGGCAGAAGTCCAGGAAACCTTCCAGATCATAACCGGGTTCTTCTTCGATGGCAGAGATCTGAGCTTCGATAAGGAAATCTTCGCCGCAGGCTTCTTTTATCTTGGTGAATACTTCTCTTGCCAGAGTTGCACGCTCAGCCATGGTGCTGCCGCCGTACTTGTCGGTACGCTGGTTGAACACGGGGGACATGGAGGTGGCAAGGATGGAACTGCGGTAGGACATATAGAAGGTGGCCATGTCGAAGCCCATGTCCTTGAAGTCCTTGGCACGGAACACGAATTCGTCGATGAGTTTTTCCAGACCTTCGGCAGAGATGCCGGGTTTGTTGCGGAAAACTGCGGTGTTGTAGTCGCCGTTTTTGGGGATCTCGTCCCAGTTGGGGCAGTCGGAAATGCCGACGTCGGTGGGCTCGATGTCCATCATGGAAGCGGAAGCCAGAGTGCCGTATTCGTGGACGGCTTTGCAAATTTCCTCAAAACCCTTGCGGACTTCGGGATCGCGGACGTCCAGACCGGTGCCGTCCATATGACCGTTGTTCTGGTTCAGGTTGTGGTGGGGATAGTCGGGCATAGCCACGGTGACGGTGGCGGCACCGTTTTTGGCCATGTAAACGTAGAATTCCTTTGCCTGCTCAATGGTAAAGGCCTGCAGTGCGCACTTGGAACCGATAAGACGGTTTTTCAGAGTCACGTTGCCGATCTTTACTGGAGAAAGCAGCAGCTTGTACTTGTCAGACATTCATCTTCCTCCCAAAAAATTCAAAGTGGTATAATAGGTGAGGTCTATTATACCACTTTTGTTCGTATGCGTAAAGGTTAAAATAGGGGGGCAGGAATCAGGGGTCAGGGGGCAGTAGAGGGCGAGCTTTGACAACCTGTGCGTTGCCTTAAATCTCAACCGGGCCGAAAACGTTGGGGATTGCCCATTCGCCGATTTCTTCGCCGGGTTCCTTTGCGCCTTTTATGATGAGCTTGTCGCCCTGAACTTCAAGGGTACAGTCATATCTTCGGGTCAGCTCCACCTGACCGTATCCGGAGCGGAATTTGTCCAGCACAAAAGCCTTGTCCTGCATGGCCAGCACGGCGCTGTTGTATGCCTTGCTGCCCTTTTTGCGGCCGGAGTTGCCGAGGTTGAACCCCAACAGATCCTCGGAGTTGAAGCCGCCGTTTTTTGCGCTGACGTTCATTGAGCCTATCAGGGACTCACAGGTAGTTTCATCGTTTTGTATCATGTAAGTCACCAGCGTTACGGTATCTCCCTCGGTGACCAATGCGCTGCGGCTCATTTTTCGCAATTTCTGTTGGTTGATGACAGCCATGAGGGTGATTATTCCGACTGCTGCCACCAGCAGCCATACTATCGGAACGAAAATGCCTGAGGGAAGAAACTCAAAGGCCGCAAATATCAGTACCACAGCCGCGATACCGGCAGCGATTTTCAGCAGAAGCATGGCCACGTCGCTTTTCTTGTATTTTTTAGCCAGCGGCTCTTCATCCAACCGAGCAATCCAGACGGTGGGAGATAAATTGTTATCCATATTTTCACCTCAGGTATGATGAATTAGTTTTTACCATTGTACCATGGTTTATGCTTTGTTGAAAAGGCTTTTGCCGCAAAAACAGTGCAGTGAGAGCAACTGTTTTTGTTGACAAAAAGGTTCACAATTGAGAAAATAATTGCATACAGAAATAATAAGGAAGTGAAGATATGAGCAAATACAGCCACATTTTATCCCCTGTCAAGGTTGGCAATATGGTCCTCAAATCCCGATTGGTTTCGGCCAACTCTCTGCCCCATTTTCTTCAGGGACCGGAGACTTATCCCACCGAACAGACGATGCACCATCTGTCGTCCATAGCAAGAAACGGTGCCGCCATAGTCACCTTTGCGGACTGGACCAACATGAATCAGCGCGAATCCTTCAATGAGGACGGACGCAGATTCCCCATGTATGACCTCAGCGACCCCAGCGTGGAAAACTACATTTGCCAGCTGGCTGAGAATGTCCACTATTACGATTCCCGCCTGTCTCTTGCACTGATGCCTTTTGCAGCACCCGATCCCCTGTTTGATGTGTGCGATGCGCCGGCTATTGAGCTTAAGATAGACAGCAAAAACTTCCGTGACGGCCAGGACGACTACGATGCCAGCGTTATGATTCGCGGTGGTCGTGCCGCAACCCAGCTGAGCAAGGAACAGATCGGAGAGATCGTTGAGTATTACGCCCAGCGTGCCAGATACTATCAGACCATGGGCTTCGATATGGTAACGCTTCACTGCGCTTACCGTGCAACCTTGTTTGCACGATTCATTTCCGCAAAAACCAACAAGCGTACCGACGAATACGGCGGCTGCATCGAAAACCGTGCCCGCATGATCCTTGAACTTTGCGCACGCATTAAGGAACTTTGCGGCAAGGATTTCCCCATTGAACTGCAGATAACCGGCAGCGAAACCGGTGGTACCACCATCGAAGAAACCATCGAATTTGCAAAACTGGCGGAAGGTCTGGTAGATATCTTCCAGTTCCGTGCCCAGACTCCCAACCTGAACCACCCCGTTGGCTACAACTCCACCAACGACGATTACGCCACTCTGGCAGACTGCGCTGCGGTCAAGGCCAGCGGCACAAAGATACTCTGCGAACCTATCGGCGGATATCAGGATCCCGACGATATGGAGCGTATTCTGGCCAACGGTCAGGCAGACCTTATCGGTGCTGCCAGGGCATTTATAGTGGATCCCGATTTCTACAAAAAGCTTGTTGAGGGTCGTGGAGAAGATGTCCTGCCTTGTGTCCGCTGCAACAAGTGTCACGTGCCCAGTCTTGACGGCAAGTGGATAAGCGTCTGCACAGTCAACCCTGCCATAGGTATGGCTCACAAGCTGGAAAAATTCATCGAGCCGGTAAACGGAGTCAAAAACGTAGCCGTTGTGGGCGGTGGCCCCGCAGGTATGCGTGCTGCGCTGATGTGTGCAGAGCGAGGTCACAAGGTCACCCTGTTTGAAAAGTCTGACGCACTGGGCGGTCAGCTGAAAATCATGGATCACGCCAGCTTCAAGTGGCCTTTGGTCAAGTATCGTGAGTACCTCAAGGCGCAGCTGGACAAGGCCGGCGTGGATATCCGGCTCAACTGCGAAGTAACTGCCGAAACTCTGGACGGTCAGGGCTATGATGCCGTTATCCTTGCTCTTGGAGCAACACCCAAAACGCCTAATATACCCGGTGTTGAAAAGGCGTGGGATATCCTCAGTGTGTTTGGCAATGAGGACAAACTGGGCAAGAACGTGGTTGTTGTCGGCGGCAGCGAAAGCGGCGTAGAAGCTGCCATGTACCTGTGCGAGAACGGTCACAATGCCACCGTACTTACACGTCAGGCGTCTCTTGCTCCCGAAGCCACTCCCATCCATTATCGCGAGATAATGCAGGAGGCATACTGCAAACTGGAGGGATTTGACGCTGTGTTGGAAGCCACCACCACCGAAATCGGTGACGGTTACGTCAAATACATCGACTGCGACGGAAACGAGCAGACCATCGCCTGCGACAGCATTGTGGCCCTTGGCGGCATGGAGGCCCATCAGGACGAGGCAATAGCTCTCCATGGCTTTGCTGCAAGAACATTTATGATAGGCGACTGCCGTCAGGTAGGCTGCATAAGAGATTGCAACCGTACCGCTCTGGCAGCAGCAGGTCAGATCTGAAATATAAATAAAAAGGGACTGTAGAGAAAATCCTTTTTGTCATTGTGAGGATGGGGCCAGTCAGCTATGCTGACTGACCGCATTCGTGAGAATTCGTTGCTTCTGCGATTTTTAGGCCAAAAGCAAACGGATTGCCACGGACGGCAAAGCCGTCCTCGCAATGACAGTTGTGGGTTTCTTTACAGCCCCTTTTGTTATTGTATTATTGCCTGATCAGTTTCCGCATTATAAATCCAAAAACAAGATAAATCAGGCACAT
>JAZULX010000311.1:0-3645 GCA_045603325.1 Oscillospiraceae bacterium
GATCCTTGAAAGCGCCGTCGCCGTAGATCATGCATTCGATGTTCTTGCCGGTCATGGCAATGAGCTTGCTCTGGAGAGTGTCAACAAAGGTCTGGCAGTCTCTGGGGAAGAGCTTTACGGAATCTTCGGTGGCTTTGTTGGAACCCAGCAGACCGTAATTCTCGTTGTAACCGCTGCCGTTGACGGAAGAGGTAAGGATATCGTCGAGACCAAGAACCTTTTCAGCACCGGCAGCCAGCAGTCTGCGCTTGGAGCGGGCACGGGAATGGATATCGCAGGTCAGGACGTTTTTGGTGTAGTTAAGAATGGTGGTGGTACGGTTGGAAAAAATGATTTCTGCTTCGCAGCCGCATCCGGTGATAAGATCGCGGTAATACTGGACATAGTCAACACCGGTAAAGGGGTGCTTTATATATCCGAAGATATCACGATATTCCTGCTCGGACAGCACATCGCTCCAGGGGTTGACACCCTTTTCATCCAGCAGGTCTTCGTCGAACAGGTGGTTGCCCACCTCGTCGGAAGGATAGCTGAGCATGAGATAAATCTTCTTTACGCCCTTGGCAATGCCGCGCAGCACGATAGCGAAGCGGTTGCGGGAAAGAATGGGGAAGATAACGCCGATCTCGTCTGCACCGAACTTGGCAGCCACGTCGGCAGCAATAGCATCGACTCCGGCATAGTTGCCTGCACAGCGGGCAACAACGGATTCGGTAACTGCAACGATATCACGGTCGTTGAAGCTGAAGCCTTCTGCTTTGGAAGCAGCCACTACGCTTTCAGCCACGATGGAAGCAAGGTCCTCGCCCTCACGGACGATGGGGGTTCTGATGCCTCTGACAACGGTTCCTACGGTTCTCATTTTTGTAACCATGCCTTTCTGTATGATTGTAAAATCTAATGGCGGATCATATTTGCTCAATCAACACACATATTATGCCGCAAAATCTGTTCAAAGTAAAGCAGTAGTTTATTATGTGACATATAAATCTTGCTTATAACATAATCGGACACCTGTTCCTTGACAACTTTTTATGCAAATTGTATCCTTTATTTATAGGGGTGAGCGCATGAAACGCTTTTTCAGCAAATCGATCAACAGGGTAACGCTGACGGCGCTGTTTATGGTGCTGCAGATAGGGATAATAGCGTTTGCCGCATATTATCTGCGGGAAAGCTTTGCCTTGTTTTACATTGAGAGCATAATAATCTCAATCGTTATCCTTATTTACATTATCAACGAAAACAGCAACCCGGCCTATAAGATTGCATGGATAGTGCCAATAATGATATTCCCGTTTTTCGGCGGACTGCTGTATCTGACTTTTGGACGAAACCATGTTTCTCCCCGCCAGAAAAAGCGGATGTCTGCCATTTCCGCCAATACTCGAAAGGCGCTGAAATCCACACCTTCAGCCATGGAACGCCTGAAACAGAAAGACAGTGACGGTGCTGTCCAGGCGGCGTACCTGCAAAACGTAACCGGCATGCCGGTTTTTGAAGGGAACGAAACCGAATTTCTTGCCTCGGGTGAGATCATGTACGCCCGTATGTTGGAAGAGCTGCGGAAGGCAAAAAAGTACATTTTTCTCGAATATTTCATTATTGAACCCGGCGTAATGTGGGATGGGATACTGGAAATCCTTGTTCAAAAGGTTTCTGAAGGCGTTGATGTTCGGGTGATATACGATGACGTGGGCAGCATATTCACTCTGCCGGGCAACTTCTGCCGTCAGCTTGCAGCCAAAGGCATAAAATGCCGGGTGTTCCACCGGTTTGTTCCTGTGCTGTCAGGCCGGTTCAATAACCGGGATCACCGCAAGATATGCGTTATCGACGGCGTTACGGCTTTCACCGGCGGCATCAATCTGGCAGACGAGTATATCAACAGGGTTGAGCGTTTCGGCCACTGGCTGGACTGCGGAACGGTGGTTCACGGTTCCGCTGCCTGGGGATTTACGGTGATGTTCTTGTCTATCTGGGACTATGTCAGCGGCAGTGAACGGGATTATTCCGTTTACAGGCCGGACATTGACTTTTCAAAACAGGGCGGAGGCTTTGTGGTGCCCTTTGGAGATATCCCTCTTGACAACGATCAGGTGGGCGAAACCGCTTATATGAACATGATAAACCGGGCCAATGACTACATTTATATCTGCACACCTTACCTTGTGCCCAGCAATGAGGTGCTTATTGCCCTGGCAAACGCCGCCAGAGCCGGTGTGGATGTGAGACTGATAACTCCGCATATCCCGGACAAAAAGACGATATTTTACCTGACCCAGTCGAATTATCAGGTGCTGGTGGAGTCCGGAGTCAGGGTATATGAATACACCCCCGGATTCCTGCATTCCAAAACCGCTGTGTGCGACGATAAGTATGCCATAGTCGGCACCATAAACCTGGATTTCCGCAGTCTGTATCTCCACTATGAGTGCGCTGCATGGATGTGCGGCACCGATGCGGTGGTTCCCATGCGGGAGGACTTTTTGAAAACGCTGGAAAGCTGCCAGGAGATAACCCTTGCATGGTGCAAATCCCGCCCGTGGTACAAAAAACTTCCTGCCAGCGTTATGAAAGTCTTTGCTCCATTGGCGTAAAACGTGTAATCTGAAAGACCTGCCGTTTAGGAGGTTGCGGAAAGGGATTTTCGCAACCTCCAATGATATTTTCCCTGACGGGAAAGCGATATATTTCCTTCGGAAATATGAAATATTGCTGACGCAATGTGATATATGCCTTCGGCATATTGATGTATCACTTCGTGATGATTAAATATTAAAGGACGATATCCGTGGATATCGTCCTTTTCATCAATATTTTCGCAGAAAATATATCACAGGCGAAGCCTATATCATACGTCGCAGGCGTATATCATAGATTTGCGCAGCAAATCTATATCGTTGGGAGTTGGGCATAATCCCTATGCCCAACTCCCTTTATGGAGGGTGCTTTTCATTTTGAGTATTGACAATCACTTTTCATTGTGATATCATTTTAATATCACTTCAATATACTCACCATTAACAAACAGAAAAGGAGAAGAAACAATGAGTGAAATAGTCCTGTCCGGAAAGAAGAACGGCATGCTTGTTTTGCTGCTGACCATTGTACTGTACATAGTTTGTACCGTTGGAACTGTGTTTTTTATGAGCTTCGGCTTAGTTTTCCCCGGCATTATCTGCATCGTCTACCTTTGCGTTGGCTGGATCGTGCTGCCCGGTCTGAAGATACTAAAGCCTCAGGAGGCACTGGTGCTGACACTTTTCGGCAAATACATCGGCACACTCAAGGGCGAAGGTTTTTACTTCGTCAACCCCTTCTGCACCGCTGTCAATCCTGCTGCAAAAACCAAGCTGAACCAGAGTGGTGACGTCAACGGCAGCAACGCAAAAAGTATTCTCGTGGCTGCGGCAGGTACCCAGGCTGTCAGCACCGAGGTTGTTAACAAAAAGGTTTCCCTGAAGATAATGACCCTGAACAACAACCGCCAGAAAATCAACGACTGCCTTGGCAACCCTGTTGAAATCGGCATAGCTGTTATGTGGCGCGTGGTGGACACAGCCGCTGCTGTTTTCAATGTGGACAACTACAAGGAATACCTCTCTCTCCAGTGTGACAGCGCTCTGCGCAATATCGTGCGGC
>JAZULX010000312.1:0-2972 GCA_045603325.1 Oscillospiraceae bacterium
AAACCCGTACTGTGGGCTGTTGAACAGGGCATCACCAACGGCACTTCCGCAACAACCTTCAGCCCCAACGATACTGTAACCCGTGGACATACCATAACCTTCCTTTACAGAGCTATGGGTAAACCTGCGGCAGAAGGCAAAATGGCCTTTGGTGACGTGACAGCTGATGCATATTATTATGCTCCCGTCCTTTGGGCCTCCAATAACGGAGTTGCACCCACCTCCGGCAGCAAGTTCTATCCCACTGCCGATTGCCCCAGAGCACAGATCGTTTATTTCATTTACAATGCACTGAATCAGTAAAACCAAAACGAGGCAAATGCGCAAGCATTTGCCTTGTTTTGGTTATCTGAACTTCCATTCCTCTATCCTATTACCAAACACCATATACGCCTTATCGGCAACCTTTGCCAAAGGCTGGTCAGAGTAGGAATCGGAGTAAAATTCCTCTATATGTGCGTCGGGATAGCTTGTCTGCAGCCGGCGCACCTTTTCTTCGCCGTGGCAGTTGACGCCGGTGTACCGGCCGGTTTTGCTGTCTACCCGGGAAGCCATTAGGGCGATGCCAAGCTGATCGCATATGGGCTGCAGCAAGAATTCGGGAGAAGCGGAGATTATCAGGTCATCATCACGCTTTTGGCGAAGGTACCAACCCTTGATGTTTTTGCTGTGACTTGCCCAGAAGTCACCAACTGCCTTGTCCACATCGGGAACATGGCGCAGGAACCGGTAGAAAATCTGCTTGAACAGGGTCTTTTCCAGCAGTTTCAGCCCAAAGGGAACGGCAGCCGCAATGGTTGCAGGGCCGGATATCAGCACGGAGGGATAGTGCTTTATGCAGTATTTGTAAAAATCAACGGTAGAGTCGCCGTCGTAAATGGTTTTATCAAAATCGTAACAGTTCATTCGCCTTTACTCTCTGGTTTTGAAATTGAGTCGATAACGCAGTTGAACAGAATATCCAGATCATCGTCTGTAAGGTCGCGGATAGCGGAGGTTGATATGTTTTCAAAGACAACAGGTTCGGCAATAATCAATTCGCGCATGCTGCTTCTGAAACGCAGAAGGTCTTCCTGAGTAAACAGCGGTCTGGAAGAGGAAACTGCCGCAGGCTCTGTGCCCATCAGGATATAGTCCGATGTGGTGTCAAGAACTGTCACAAGTGCCTTCAAAGTGTCGTCCTTAGGCACTCGTGTACCCTGTTCGTAGTTGCTGACTGCGCTGGGTGAAACGCCGATTGCCGCCGCCAGTTCATCCTGTTTCAAGCCCTTTTTCTTACGCAGGAGCTTTATTCTGTTGCCGACCTCTTTGCTCATAAGTTGAATCCCTCCGATAATTTGCTGATTTCAATATAACAAAAATCACACGCTCTGTCAATTAATCTGGGTGCAGGCATTGACACAACACGAAATGTGTGATAACATGATGTCAGCAATCTTGCGAACAGTAGGAGGGAACGGTTTGAAACTTGATGAATTGTCTGCGCAATATCGTGACCAGTATAATGCGCTGCAAGAGAGGATAGCCTATCTGAATGTTTTATGCATCAGTCAGACAGATGAGCAGGAACTGGACATGCTGGGGCATAGGATAAGAATGCTGACTGCCATGAAAAAGGAAGCCGGGCAGCTGGCGGTCCTTACGGAAAGATATTACGAAAGGGGATACAGGAGAAATGAAGAATACTCCCTTTGAAAACTGCGGTTCAAGGCAAAGGCTCAGGTATTCCGGCATAATGAACAGAGACGGATGGCAGCGGCTGCTGAGAGAGGATCTTACAGAGCGGCAGTTTCAGATAATGGAAATGAGATACGTTGAACAGATGAGCCAGAGCGAGATCGCAAAACAGCTGAACGTTGCGCCATCGACGGTGTGCCGTACCCTCAAACGGGCTGAAGCACGCATGAGAAAAGCTGTCAGGTATATATAAGAAAATACTGCTGTCGTTTCCGACAGCAGTATTGATTTATTGAGGTTGTTGTTCCGCTTCGGGAGTATCCTGAAGCTTGACAATCTTTTCGGTCATAAGGGTAAGGAATCCGGAGATAATGGCGGAAGAAAACAGGAGATTTTCCACAGGGTTTTCTGCTCTGGATTCGTTATCGGGAACTTCGTGGTCGAGAATATCCCCGGCAGCAAGACGTACCTGGTCAACAAAATATGTATTTGCGGCCTTGTGACGGTCGACATAGTTGTTGTAAATCACACGAACCTCGTCTTCCGACAGACCCATGGGTATCATTTTGCTGATATAGGAAATGTTCAGGGTCTGCTTCAGAGTGCAGATCATAATGAGGTAGGCCAGATGGACCCGGGAATATTTTTTCTTGTGGGGAGCGGGCATGATTTTCATACGCACATAGTTGTTGATGGCGCTGACGGTAACCACTTCGTTCTGGCGTTCGTCCTGAGGAAGAAAATCCAGATACTGCAGCAGCAGCGCAATAACCTGCTCCATATAAAGCTCAATGGTCGGCAGCTCTTCCCAACGGGGAAGAACATAGTTCTGCATATACTTTTCCCATCTGCGCAGCTTCTGAGCAACGAGATCCTTATCGTAAGACATATTTCATTTCTCACCTTCATGTTATCTGAAATATTATATTAGCATAATCTTAACGTTATTGCAAGCCGGGCACAAATGGCCCCCGGTCAATAGGTATCCGTTGACCGGGGGTAAATCATTATTCTTCTTCCAGCAGGGAACCGGTGATAAAGGGAGCTTCAATGCCGTAATCGGCAAGAACTCTGTCTATACGTCCGCGGTTCATGTTGGCAATGAACAGACCCTTCATGCACATATCATAGGGAGGAACACCGCCGCTGGTATCGAGGCATTCTTCGTCGGTGGAGGCTTCAAAACCCTTGACGAAGGCTACGTCGATGACCTTGCATTTGGTCTTCAGTTCTTCGTAGTCAGCAGGTGCAGCATCTCCGCCGGGAGCGCCACCGGGACCACCGGGACCGCCAGG
>JAZULX010000313.1:0-6391 GCA_045603325.1 Oscillospiraceae bacterium
ATGGAAGAGGACTGTTCTCTGCGAATAGACGCAGGCGTTAAGTATGAACTGCAGTATAATCAAACCAACGGTCATACTTTCCTGCCTAAAGACAAGCTTATAGCTGCAACTGCTGCATTGCTTTCCCTGGACACCCGGGACATTGAGCAGTCCGTTGACAGACTGTGTGAAGACGGAACGCTTATAAACGAGCAGATAGGCAATGCAGATGCTGTTTTCACTGCTGCCATGCATGATGCTGAGGATTTTGTGTCCCAGAGATTGAAGTATCTTGCAGAATTTTCCGAGGATGCGGGAATAAATATCGAAAAATACATTAACAGAATAGAAAAACAGCAGGGTATTTCCTTTGCTGACAAACAGCGTGAGGCAATTGCTATGGCTGCCGAAAATCGCATTATGCTGCTTACCGGCGGACCCGGTACAGGCAAAACCACCACTGTCCGGGGGATAATCGATCTCTTTGACGCGCTGGAGCTTAAAACTCTGCTGGCTGCACCAACAGGACGTGCCGCAAAACGAATGAGTGAGCTTTGCGGACGTGATGCTGTGACAATTCATCGGCTGCTTGAAGTTCAGTTTTCCGGCGAAGACGGTGAAATGGCATTTTATCACGACGAAAGTGATCCACTCGATGCAGACGCGGTTATTGTGGACGAGACTTCGATGGTTGACATAACGCTTGCCAGAGCATTGCTTTGTGCATTGCGTCCTCAATGCAGAATAGTTTTTGTTGGGGATCCTAACCAGCTTCCTTCGGTTGGTCCGGGAAACTTCCTGTCTGATATGATTCGCAGCAAAAAGATTCCTTGTATTGCATTGACCGAGGTGTTCCGACAGGCAAGCCAAAGCCTTATAGTTCTAAACGCTCACAGGATCAATAACGGCGAAATGCCTGATCTTACTGTTAAAAACAAGGATTTCTTTTTTATGAAGCGTCGTTCTGCCGATGCTGTGATTTCCACTATAGTTGAACTGTGCAATGAACGGTTGCCAAAGAATATGGGAATTGCTACTAATCAGATTCAGGTGCTTTCTCCCACAAGAAAAGGAGATGCAGGCACTGTTAATCTCAATGTACGCCTTCAGGAGGTTATCAATCCGACTGCACCTAATAAAAAAGAAAAGTCCTATGGCTCGTATATCTTCCGTGAAGGCGACCGGGTAATGCAGATCAAGAACAATTATGATATCATGTGGACCCGTGACAGCGAGACAGGCAGCGGAATTTTCAACGGTGACGTGGGTTTCATTGAATCTATAGACATTCAAAATGAAATCCTGTATATCAATTTTGACGACAGAAGAGCAGCTTATTCTTTCGATATGCTTTCTGAATTGGAGCTTGCATATGCAATGACTGTGCATAAGGCTCAGGGCAGCGAATACAGAGCAGTAATAATGTCTGCGTTTGCTGTGCCGACAATGCTCAAGGCCAGAAACCTGTTTTATACGGCAGTAACTCGTGCAAGAGAACTGTTGATAATCGTTGGTGATGAAGAAGTTCTTTATCAGATGGTTCAGAATGATAAGCAGCGCAAACGTTACAGCGGATTGAAAGTGCGGTTGTGCAGATGAATATCAGTGATATCAAGGCTTGGATAATCGATCTGATATTTCCACCAAAGTGTGTGTTTTGCCAAAGAATTTTGCCCAATGGCAAGAGCTATGCCTGCAGCAGATGCCAAAAGGAATTGCCATTTACTTCCGGCAATGATGTGTTTATTAAAGGTGAATTCTTTGACTCGGGTGTTGCACCGTTTTTCTATAAGGATAACGTCCGGGAATCGGTACTTCGGTTCAAATTCAACGGTCTGGATGTTTATTCCGAAGCTTATGGAAGTTATATGTCAGATTGCATTTCTGAACATCTTGAGCTTCCGGATATCATTACCTGGGTACCGGTCAGCAAACAGAGAAAACGTGAACGCGGCTATGATCAGGCATACTTGCTGGCAGAGTCAATTTCAAGAAAACTTGATGTACCCGTTGTATCCACTTTGAATAAGACTGCGCATAACACCACTCAATCTTCCATCAAGGACAAGGATGCCAGAAAAGCGAATGTACTTGGCGTATATGAAGTAACGGATATGGAAGCTGTTTTTGGCAAAAAAATATTGCTTATCGACGATGTCTTTACCACAGGAGCGACGGTCTCGGAATGTTCCAGAATGCTGTTGACAGCCGGGGCAGAAAATGTTTCCTGCGCAGTATTTGCAAGACGCTGATATATGTGCTAAAATAATAGATACTCAAAATTTCGAGGTGTGAAATGGGACTTTTAAGTAAAGATATAGGTATCGACCTCGGTACTGCCAATATACTGTTGTATCTTCAGGGAAAGGGCATAGTGCTTCGTGAACCATCCGTTGTGGCGATGGACAAGATCACCGGCAAGCTTCTGGCTGTTGGCGAAGGAGCAAAGAATATGCTTGGCAGAACTCCCGGCAATATTCTGGCAATTCGTCCTCTGCGTGAAGGTGTTATCTCCGACTATGAAATGACCCAGAAGATGCTTGAAGAGATGATTAAGCAGGTCAATGGTTTCAGTCTGGTCAAACCCAGAGTTGTTATCTGTGTTCCCAGCGGTATTTCCGAAATTGAAGAACGAGCTGTTGTGGATGCCACTCTGGAAGCCGGTGCGAGACGAGTCTACCTTATCGAAGAACCTGTTGCAGCTGCACTTGGCGCAGGTATGGATATCTCCGGTTCTCAGGGGAAGATGATCGTTGACATTGGCGGTGGAACAACAGACGTAGCAGTGCTTTCCCTTAGTGGTATTGTGGAGTATTCGTCCATCAAGTTTGCGGGAGACTCCTACGATGAAGCCTTGGTACGTTATGTACGCAGAAAGTACAACCTTCTCATTGGCGACAAAACGGCTGAGGAGGTCAAAATATCCATTGGCTGTGTTTACCCCAGAGACGAAGAAATGGTTACGGTAGTCAAAGGCCGCAATATCAAAACCGGTTTGCCGGATACTGTTTCCATGAGTTCAACCGAGACACTGGAAGCATATGCCGAAGTGTCGGAGAAAATAGTTGATGCCGTACATCAGGTTCTGGAAGCAACGCCTCCCGAACTGGTTACCGACATTGCGGAGACAGGTATTGTACTTACAGGCGGCGGCAGCCTGATGTGGGGTATAGATAAGCTGATAGAAACCAAGACCGGCATACCCACTATTATTGCCGACGACCCCATGTCCTGTGTTGCACTTGGCACCGGCCATTCGCTGAAATGGATAGGCGAAATGCAGGAAGGCACAATCAACCTTGCCCGCAGAAAACTTATGGCTGAATAAAAGTTAACCCCGAATGCGATTTCCGCATTCGGGGTTTTTGTATCAATAGTTACATTTCATATCCGGCTTTGAAAGCAGCCAGGTTCATCTCTTTGGCCTTGGCAGGAACCATATCGGCAACCAGAGCTTCCCAGTCAACTCCGGGCAGGTCGAGAACCTTAACCAGAGCACCAAGCAGGCAGATGTTCTGAGCTTTGAGATTGCCCAGCTCTTCAGCCTTTTCGGAAGCGTTGACGATCTTGACGTTGACGCCGGCTTCTTTCAGGGCATCGATAGCACCGTGAGGATACTCCTCGGCACCCGTGAGAACGGAGGAAGGCCACATCTCACGAATGTCAGTTACGAGAGTACCGCCTTTTTTCAGATAAGACAGGGCACGGAGAGCTTCCAGCTTTTCGAAAGAAACGATAACATCAGCTTCGCCTGCACCGATATTGGGAGCGTAAACCTTTTCACCGTAACGGATCTGGGTGGTAACGCTGCCGCCGCGCTGGCTCATGCCGTGGATTTCGGACATTTTTACATCGTATCCCAGCTGAGTCAGACCAACAGCGAGGATTTTGGAGGTGAGGATTATACCCTGACCACCAACACCGATAAGAAGGATATTTTTAGTCATTGTTGCTCTCCTTTCTTATTCGACCACAGAAATGGCACCGAATTTGCACATCTGCATGCACAGACCACAGCCGGTACAACCATTTTCGTGGGATATGACCACTTTGCCGTTTTCAATGCTCATGGCAGGACATGCGATCTGCATGCAGGCCTTGCAGGTAACGCACTTGTCGTAGTCGATAACGCAGTGACGGTTGCCGTTAGCCTTGATGAAATCCTTCAGCAAAGCACAGGGACGCTTGGTGATGATAACAAAGGGACCGTTGACAGCCAGAGCAGCCTGAACAGCTTCGTTCATGGCAGCCTGATCGATAGGATCAACCACGCGGATAAACTCGGGAGAAAGACCGGTGGCAAGTACCATCTTTTCAATGTCTACGGGAACAACTTCGTAACCCATAAGGTTTTTGGAAGTGCCGGGGTTCTCCTGATGACCGGTCATGGCGGTGATGGAGTTGTCCAGAATGCAGGCACAGACATTGGCGCCGGAATGAACAATGTCGATAAGACCGGTTATGCCGCTGTGGAAGAAGGTGGAGTCGCCCATCATGCCGAAAGCCTTGCGGTCATCGCCGGCCTGTTCAAGAGCTTTTGCCATGCCAATGGTGGTGGAGAAACCGCCGCCCATACAGATGCACAGGTCAAAGCCTTCCATGGGAGGCTGGACACCCAGAGAATAGCAGCCGATATCACCGCTGCGGACGATCTTGGAGGCGTATTTGCGCAGAGCCTGATAGAAACCACGGTGAGGACAACCTGCACAAAGAACGGGGGGTCTGGCAGGTACGTTGGACTCAACGCTGTATGTATCAACGTCGTTGCTGCCAAAGAAAGCCTTACGGACGATACCTGCGTCCAGTTCGCCGCAATAGGGGACAACTTCTTTGCCAAGGCAGTCGAAACCGCAGGCACGGACGTTCTTTTCGATGAAGCCGTCACCCTCTTCGATGATATATACCTTTTCGACCTGAGAGCAGAATTCCTTGATGAGCTTTCTGGGCATGGGGTTGGTAAGGCCAAGCTTCAGGTAAGATGCATTGTTACCGAATACTTCACGGGCATGCTGATAGGAAATGCCGGAGGTAACGATACCGATGGACTTGTCGCCCCATTCGATGCGGTTGAAGGGGCAGTCACAGGCATATTCTTCAATCTCAACCAGAGACTGTTCGTGAACGGCATGACGAACCTTTGCATTTGCGGGCAGCATAGCGTATTTCTTTGCGTTGCGTTCATATTTGGAAATCTTGAAATCTTCGCGCTCGCCAAGCTCAACAAGGCCCTTGGAATGGCAAACACGGGTGGTCATTCTGAGCAGAACAACGGAGTCAAAGCGTTCACTCAGCTCAAAGGCGGCTTTGGCATAATCCTTGCATTCCTGACTGTCGGCAGGCTCAAGGAGGATGAGCTTTGCGGCTTCGGCGTAATGACGGTTATCCTGTTCGTTTTGGGAACTGTGGCAGCCGGGATCGTCTGCGGTGACAACAACAAGACCACCGTTTGTGCCGGTGGAGCCAACAGTGAACAGAGGGTCAGCAGCAACGTTGAGACCAACGTGTTTCATGGCGGCAAGGCTTCTTGCGCCGCCAATGGCACCGCCGATAGCAATTTCCAGAGCGACTTTTTCGTTGCAGGCCCACTGTGAGTAAATATCGTTGGTATAGCTGCCGCCGATATTTTCAAGGATTTCAGTACTGGGGGTACCGGGATATGCAGCAGCTACGGTAACGCCTGCTTCCCATGCACCACGGGCGACAGCTTCGTCGCCGGTCATGATTACTTTTTGCATTTTAAAGCATCCTTTCTTCAAACGCTTATTTTACTTTTCAAGAGCTTTTTCAAGAGCTTTGGACAGCTGATCGGGGCAGGATGTATCCTTAAAACCACAGGTGATACCTTTCAGACGACCAATGGCTTCCTTGGCATCCATACCTTCTGCGAGGGCACCAAGGCCTTTGGCGTTGCCGTTGCAGCCGCCTTCAAAGACAACATTATGGATAATGCCATCTTCAATGCTGAATGTGATTTTACGGGAACATACGCCCGAGGGAGTGTACTGATATGTCATATCTATTTACCTCGTTTTGTCGATATTAGCATAATTATAGCATTGTATGGAATTTAATTCAATAGTAAAGAAGCCGGGCATATGCCCGGCTTCTGCAATATAAAATGGGGAATTACATGCTTTCCATTATGTAGGTCTGAACTCTGTTCTGGATAAGGTCAGCAACCTGCTGAGCGGTTTTCTGACCGGCAAAGAAAGATGCGGATTCCTCGGTAATGATCTTATTGATGGTTTCGTCAAACTGATAGCTGCTTCCTGCGTTTGCGATAACATCAAGGACTTTCTGAACCTCTGCTTCTGTCATGGGTTCGAGAACAATTTCGGTTCCATCATCGAGATTCCATATGTTTTCATATTCAACCTTTTCGCCGTTCTCGTCGATGTAGAACGAGGGTTCC
>JAZULX010000314.1:0-3645 GCA_045603325.1 Oscillospiraceae bacterium
GAAGCGGTGGTGTGGGTCTTGGAGGAACCGGTGGCACCGCCGCAGCCGTCACGACCGGTTTTGCCGCCAAGCAGAACAACGATGTCTCCGGGTTCGGGACGTTCACGGATAACGTTTTCGGCAGGAGCAGCGCCTACAACAGCGCCGACTTCCATACGTTTTGCAACGTAACCGGGATGGTACAGCTCGTGGACCAGACCGGTGGCCAGACCCAGCTGGTTGCCGTAGGAGGAATAACCTGCGGCAGCAGTGGGGGGGAGCTTTTTCTGGGGCAGTTTGCCGGGCAGAGTTTCGCTCATGGGCACGGTGGGGTCACCTGCGCCGGTAACACGCATAGCCTGATAGACATAGCTTCTGCCGGACAGAGGATCGCGCACAGCACCTCCGATACAGGTGGCGGCACCGCCAAAGGGTTCAATTTCGGTGGGATGGTTATGGGTTTCGTTTTTGAACATCAGCAGCCAGTCCTGTTTTTCGCCGTTGATGGTCGCATCAACATGAACGGAACAGGCATTGATTTCTTCGCTTTCGTCCAGCATGGGGATAAGTCCGGCTTTTTTAAGAGCCTTCATGCCCATGGTGGCGATATTCATAAGGGTAAGAGGACGTTCTTTGGCCTTGTCACCGTAAACAGTTTCGTTGGATTCAAGGAACAGACGGAAAGCCTTTTCTACCTCGGCATCTTCAATAACCACATTATCTATATGGGTGGCAAAGGTGGTGTGGCGACAGTGATCAGACCAGTAAGTATCAACAAGGCGCAGCTCGGTTATGGTGGGGTCACGTTTTTCATCGTTTTTGTAGTAGGCTTGCATGAATTTCAGGTCGTTCAGGTCCATGGCAAGACCGTAATCTGCCAGCATGGCGGTCAGACCTGCTTCGTCCATGGCGGTAAAGCCTTCAACGGTGGCAACATCTTCAGGTACGGGGTACTCCGCGATAAGGGTGTCAGGCTTGTCCATGGATGCTTCGCGGCATTCCACGGGGTTGATGAGGTAATTCTTGATTGCCTCAAAATCGGCATCGGAAATATCGCCGTACAGGCAGTATATCTTTGCTGCTGCAACTGTGGGCTTGTCGCCTCTGGTCATCAGCTGGATACACTGAGCGCAGGAGTCTGCGCGCTGGTCATACTGACCGGGAAGAGCTTCCACTGCGAGAATGCGGCAGTCTGAAACGGGCAGCTGTTCATCGTAGCAGGTGTCGCACTGAGACTCGGAAAAAACTGAGCTTCTGGCGGCAAGATATGTATCATCGTCGATACCCTGGGCGTCGTAACGGTTAAAAAGCCGCAGATCTGTCAGGGAAGCAATGCCCAGGCTTTCGCGAAGCTGACGCAGCACACCCTCTGCTTCAACCTGAAAACCTTCATTTTTTTCTGAAAAACATCTGTAAACCTTATCCATATTGTCCTCCAAAATTATCAATCAAACCTTATTATATATCATTCAAAGTTTATAATCCAGTCGGTAATACCATAAAAACTATTGGCTGCTGTGGGGGTCAAATTTGTTATAAATCCACGAGGGGCTATCACGGCCTGATCCTTGAACAGTACCGGAGCCATCAGACCATGCTCATAAATAAGAATGAACAGGTCAAGAGCAGCACCGCTGTTTTCAAGAGCACCCTTGATGTAAAGGCTCAGATCCTCATAAGTCACGGTGCCGAAGTTCAGCTTGCCGTAATAGGTGAGGATGGTGGTCAGATCAAAGTCTGCAGTCAGCTTGACTTCTGCAAGGTACATATCGTAATCATCTGTACTCAAAGCCTTCATATAGTCGTCGTAGGTCAGCAGACGAAGATTGACGGAAAAACCGTTTTCGTTCAAAACTTCGGCGATACGCTCCGCAGAAGCAACCTTATAAGGATTCTCCGAGTTGACAATGAAGTCCACAGTCAGCGGCTGCATGAAAAGCGAAGTTTCGAAATACATCAGACCGGTGTCATCCAGTGAGGTGAAGCCGCCTTCTTCAAAAAGCTCCTTAACTCTGGCGGTGTTGAAACCGTGCTTTTGGCTAAGGGCAGCATCATACAGCAAGGATTCTTCACGGCAGGGCAGCACAGCAGCTGCGGCACGTCCCTTGTAAGCTTCCTCCACGATGGTTTCACGGTCGATGCAGTAGCACACGGCACGCCGTGCATACTCGTTGGAGAATACATCACTGTCGTAGTTGAATCCAACATACTGAAAAATGTTGGTGCTGTACTGGAACAGCTCGTAATCGTTGTGGAAAGTTATGCTGGAAGTGCCGGTGGGGTCAATTTTCAGCAGGTCAACCCGGGAAGTTTCAAAATCATCCCGGAGAGTATCTGAGGTTTCTGCGTTATACAGGTAAATCTGATCGAAAGGCAGACGGCTGCTGTTGCGCCAGTCATTGTTTTTCAAAAGGGTCAGACTGTCACCGCTGCCGCTGAGCTTGTAGGGACCTGTACCGGAAGGCACAGCCGTATCAATACTGCCATATGGAATGATGGGAATATCCAGAATAAGGGGCAGCTGTTCATAGGGGGAACCCAGAACAATCTGAACCGTGTAATCATCCAGAGCGGTAATGGTTGCAACAGAGTGAAACCGGGAAGAGTATACCGAGGCTTCGGTGTTGGAAGCCATGTTCAGCGAATAAACCACGTCTTCGGCAGTCATTGCCTGACCGTTGTGAAAGGTAACTCCGCTTCGTATATTGAAGGTATAAACCAGCTGATTGTCGCTGACATCATAGCTTGTACACAGGACGGGTTCGGCAGTATACTCGGGAGATACTTCAAAAAGACCTTCGTAAATCAGGTAAATAATGTCCTGATTGAGCCTGTTCTGGGAAGTGATGGGGTTAAAACTGCCATCTGGGTCGAATACAACGCCAAACTGATGGTTTGAATCGGTAATGGAAGATACAACGTCCTCAGAGGGTTCTTCTTCGGGATCTTCGGACGGTTCAGAAGACGGTTCCGGACTTTCAGAAACCGAAGCTTCACGGGTGGATTCTATGATGGAAGTGATGGCACCGTTGATCACGGAACATGAGCACAACATCATCATTGCCATGATGAGAGCCGTAAGTTTTATAAATTTTTTCATTCTTCCACCTCCGGTATCATAATGACAGAGGCAAGAGAACCGCGGTTGTTGCCCATTTTTCGGTGAGAGAAATAACGCTGGGTGTTGCAGGCGGTACATTCATCTGTGATGTGGATATTGACAACGCCTTCACGGCGCAAAAACTCGGCGTTTATACCTTTGATGTCCACAAAATATTTGTCGCCGGAGCGGGTGATATAGTTTTCGCAGTTGTGACCGAGGGCGGCTTTCATGGCATCAGGCACGTCACCGTCTGTTTCAAAACAGCACTTGCTGATACAGGGGCCGATGGCAGCGATAATGTCTTCGCTCCTGCAGCCGTATTCCCGAACCATTTCCCGAACAGCTTTGCCTGCGATACCCAGAGCAGTACCGCGCCAGCCTGCATGAACAGCTGCAGCAGCTTTGCGGACAGGGTCAAACAGCAGCACGGGGCAGCAATCGGCAGTGAGGATCATCAGCGGAAGACCGGGCTGACCTGTCATCAGACCGCCGCAGTCATAATCCAGTGCCTGACGTGCAGCCTTGGCGCAGTCGGTTTCCCGAGCTATGCGAATAATATCACC
>JAZULX010000315.1:0-3798 GCA_045603325.1 Oscillospiraceae bacterium
ATATCCAAAGCAGGGCACCCCCATCACCCGCTGTATCTGCGCAAAGACGAAAAGCTCCAGAGTTTTGATATCGACGGTTATCTGGAGCTGCTGGGATAAGCTCAGAATTGCATTTATGCAGCAAAACGCAACATTTACAGCATTTTATCGCAATTTACAAAACAGTTATTGTGTTGTATACTAAATTATCTAAAGAAAATTTGAAAAAAGGAGTAAAGCAATGAGTTCTATTATTGAAAAACTGCCTGCTTACGGTATGCCCGTAGGTGATGGTCCCGTTGGTCGTCCCGAGCCCAAAAAGATGGGCCCTCCGGGTGGCGGCGGAGATATGCCTCCCATGGGTGATATGCCCGGCGGCCCCGGTGGTCCCGGCGGTCCTGAAGGTATGCCCGGTGGTCCCGGTGGCGCACCCGGTGGTCCCGGCGGCGGAATGCCCGGTATGCCCGGCATGGGCGGCCCCAAGGTTCTGAAGCCCTCTTTCCCCACCATCGCTCCCCATCTTGACCCCAATTCCGTTCCCGGTTCCGACATCGAAGACCCCACCGCTCCCGGCCCCGGCTTCGGCGGTCCTCCCAAGGCACCTCCCTTCGACAGGGTTGAGTCCATCTCCGTCATCAACGGCAAGGCCTACGTTGCTCCCGAACCCTACGCCGAAATCTCCGGCGAAGTTACCGACGGCGGCGTAAAGGGCTTCACCTACAAGACCGAAGAACCCTGCATCAACGGCATCTACATAGCTTCCGAAAAGGAAGACGAATTCGTTATCGACGGCTGCGGCATGGAAATGCACGGCGACGGCATCAACGACTTTGCCGGCATCGGCTCCGCCATCATGGTAGACGAAAAGGCAAAATGCGTTGTTAAGGACACCAAGGTCGAAACCTGGGGCTGCATCCGTCCCGCCACTGTTGCTGCCGGCAACTCCGTTCTGGAAG
The DNA here is from genome assembly GCA_045603325.1 of Oscillospiraceae bacterium. Classification (GTDB taxonomy): domain Bacteria; phylum Bacillota; class Clostridia; order Oscillospirales; family Oscillospiraceae; genus SIG469. The sequence continues at coordinate 936 of JAZULX010000315.1, forward strand.
TCCGCAACTGCACCCTTATCGGCCACACCGGCGAGCTGCCCAAGACTTACGTCAAGAGAATCGCTTCCGGCATGATGGAGCCCCCTCCCGGTCTGGAAATCGGCGGCACCGGCCGTACTCACCTGTCCATGGGCAACTCCAAGGCCTATTTCTACGACAGCTATATCTACACCCGTGACTGGGCTGCTCTGTCCACCGACAGTTCTCAGGGCGACCTGTATCTGGAAGCCAACAACTGCGAAGTTATCTGCGAAGGTATCGGCTATGGCACCTACGCCGACAACGGCTGCTACAACTACCTGAACGACTGTAAGGTCACCTCCGGCACCCACGGCGCCATTATGGCCGGTGAATCCAACGTTTCCTTCACCAACTGTGATATCAAGGCCGGCGAATATGTGGACATGATCCACTCCGTCCGCGGTTCCTCTTCTGAAGTCACCACCGGTTACATCAAGGGCGGCAAGGCTGAAGCCGGCATCGCCATCTTCTTCATCAAGTCCACCAACGCCTATGTCTGCGCAGAAGGTGCCGAACTGAAGGCTCCCTACATCATCAAGTCCGAAATCAACCGCGACGATGCCAAGACTCCCGTTGCTCCCGAAGACCGCTACAAGGTTTACGGCATCAAGGCTTTCCTGAAAGACATGACCCTTGAAGGCGACATCTGGCACGAAGAAGATCAGCGTTCCATGGCCGTTACCATGGTCAACGTCAAGCTCACCGGCGGTATCAAGGACGCTTACATCGCTCTTGAAGGCTCCGACTGGACTGCCAACAAGGATTCTTCCGTCTGCTTCGTAGGCAAGACCGATCTGGCCGCCATCGACGCTCTGGCTGGTGTTACCATCTCCGCCAAAGCCGGTGAAGGCTGCGAAATCGCTGCCGGCGAATACGCTCTGAAATCCGGCGGCAAGCTGGTTTTGGTTTAACTTTCTGCCTTTTTGAACACCGGCGGGTTATGCCCGCCGGTACAGATTCCATCTCAATACACAATTAATAATTAATATCCGTTCCAAGGCACACTGCTTTCCCGTGATAATTATTAATTATTACATATTAATTATTAATTTCGTTCAGTAACCCGCTGTCAAAAGGCGAAATCGCTGTTATTACTCATAAACAAAAATCCTTGCTATTTCGCAGGATTTCATGTAGAATGGAAATGTTAAAGACAAAAAACAAATAACTATGGAGGAACTTTCACATGAAAAAGTTTGAAGCCGACATTATCGTCGTCGGCGGGGGCCTTTCCGGCCTGACTGCTTCCACCCAGGCTGCCGAGCTCGGCTACAAGGTAATCTGCCTTGAAAAGTCCAGCACCACCGGCGGCGCTGCCAACATGGGTATGGCAATGTTTGCCGTAGAAAGCAAATATCAGCGCGATCAGATGTATCCCTACACCGTGGACGAAGCTTTCCACAACTTCATGGAATACACTCACTGGAAATCCGATGCTCAGCTCGTTCGTCGTTGGTTCAGCATGTCTGCCGGCACCATCGAATGGCTGGAAAGCTTCGGCGTAGAATTCCTGGGTGCTTACAAGTACTTCCAGGACAGCTACTGCACTCAGCACATGGTCAAGATGCCCGGTGCTACCAAGCCCGCAGAACGTCAGGCTTCCTACATGGTCAAGCTGATGACCGACCACGCTCTGGAACTGGGTGTTGACATCCGCTTCCAGCACGCTGTTAAGGAAATCCTCACCGGCGATCAGGGCCAGGCTCTTGGCGTTATCGCTGTTGACGCCGACGGCGAAGAAATCGAATTCGCTGGCGACGCCGTTATCGTCGGTACCGGCGGTATGGGCAACAACGTCGACATGATCAAGGAATACATGGGCTGGACCTGGGGCAAGGATATGTTCACCTTCCGTATCCCCGGCATCGACGGCGACGGTATGAGAATGGTCTGGGCTGCAGGCGGCAAGAAGGATAAGGTCTCCATGGAACTTATCTACAACACCCCCGGCACCACCGACGTTTTCAAGACTCTGTCCGAAACCATGCGTCAGCCTTCCACCATCATGGTCAACATCGACGGCGACCGTATCCTCAACGAACAGGTCATGAACAACACCACCTTCACCGGCAACTGCATCACCCAGCAGCCCGGCATGCGTGCTTTCTCCATCCTTGGTTCCGACGGTCTGGACTACTTCAAGAAGAACGGTCTCGACTACATCACCTATCACCACGGTGTTAAGGACGTTGCCAAGTTCGAAAGCGAAAAGGAACTGTATTTCTCCGGCGCCGAATCCGCAGCTGAAAACAGCGTTTTCGCAGGCGACAGCGGCATCAAGTACTCTGATGATTCCGGCGAAGACAGCGAACAGAACTTCTACGAATGCAGCTCCCTTGAAGAAGTCGCTCAGGTCACCGGCATCAACTACGAGAACCTGATGGCTACCATCGAACGCTACAACAGCTTCGCAGGCGGCTATGACCCCGACTTCAACAAGCCCTCCAAGTGGCCCCGCCCCATCACCGGTGACAAGTTCTATGTTGCCCGTCACTTCCCCTCCGGCTACGGCTCCCTGGGCGGCATCAAGGTCAACAAGAACATGCAGGTTATCAACAACGAAAACAAGCCCATTCCCGGCCTGTATGCCTGCGGCACCGACTCCGCCGGTGTCTTCGCTGGTGAATACTACTTCTATCATCCCGGTTCCACCATGTCTTACGCACTGAACTCCGGTCGTATCGCAGCTATGGAATCCACCAAGTACATCGACAGCGATGATTTCGTAGTATAATTGAACATAAAAAGAATCCCTGCTTTTTGGCAGGGATACTTTTTATGTCAGGGGTTAGGGGTTAGGATTTAGTGATTAGGGCTATAATACAGCAGGAGGCGAATTTCC
>JAZULX010000316.1:0-8661 GCA_045603325.1 Oscillospiraceae bacterium
TAATGGGAACGACCTTGACCTGAACGGGAGCCAGCCAGGTGGGGAATGCGCCTGCGAAATGCTCGGTCATAACGCCGATGAAGCGTTCGATGGAGCCGTAAACAACGCGGTGGATCATAACGGGACGATGCTTCTGACCGTCAGCACCGGTGTATTCCAGCTCGAAACGCTCGGGCATCTGGAAGTCCAGCTGGATGGTACCACACTGCCAGGTACGGCCAAGGCAGTCTTTCAGATGGAAGTCGATCTTGGGACCGTAGAAAGCGCCGTCGCCGGGATTGAGGATATACTCAATGTTTCTGGCTTCCAGAACTTTCTTGAGGGTGTTTTCGGAGAACTGTCTCATTTCTTCGCTGCCGATGAAGTCTTCGGGGCAGGTGGACAGCTCGACCATGTATTCAAAACCGAAAGCGGAATAGACCTTGTCGATCAGGTCGATGACCTTGCCGATTTCTTCCTCGGTCTGCTCAGCGGTCATGAAGATGTGAGCGTCGTCCTGAGTGAAGCAGCGGACACGGAACAGGCCGTGGAGTGCGCCGGACAGCTCGTGACGGTGGACAAGACCCAGCTCGGCAGTACGCAGAGGCAGATCCTTGTAGGACCAGGGGCGGCGCTTGTAAGCCAGCATGCCGCCGGGGCAGTTCATGGGCTTGATGGCAAACATGCCGTCGTCGATAGTGGTGAAGTACATGTTCTCTTTGTAATGATCCCAGTGACCGCTGCGGTGCCACAGTTCTTCGTTGAGGATCATGGGAGAACGGATTTCTTCGTAACCTGCTTCCTTGTGGATCTGACGCCAGTAAGCTTCCAGCTCGTTGCGCAGGATCATGCCCTTGGGCAGGAAGAAGGGGAAGCCGGGGCCTTCGTCGGTCAGCATGAACAGGTCAAGCTCACGGCCGATCTTTCTGTGGTCACGCTTTTTGGCTTCTTCAATGCGCTGCAGATAAGCGTCCAGGTCCTCTTTCTTGGAGAAAGCGGTGCCGTAAATACGCTGGAGCATCTTATTGTTGCTGTCGCCGCGCCAGTAAGCACCGGTGCAGGAAGTCAGCTTGATGGCGTTGCCCTTGAGCTTGCCGGTGTTGGCCAGGTGAGGACCTGCGCAGAGGTCAACGAATTCGCCCTGACGGTAGAAGCTGATGATGGAACCTTCTTCGATGCCTTCGATAAGTTCTACCTTATAAGGCTCGTTGCGTTCTTTCATGAAAGCGATGGCTTCGTCTCTGGGAAGCTCAAAACGCATCAGGTCGATCTTTTCCTTAATGATTTTCTTCATCTCAGCTTCGATCTTTTCCAGATCGTCGGGAGTGAAGGGAGATTCGGAGTCGATGTCGTAATAGAAGCCTTCAGCTATGGAAGGGCCGATGGCCAGCTTGGCATCGGGGTACAGTCTCTTGACTGCCTGGGCCAGAACGTGGGAAGCGGTGTGGCGGTAAGCGTCCTTGCCGTCCTGATCGTCGAAGGTCAGCAGGCTGACGGTGCAGTCCTGCTTCAGGGGAGCATCAAGGCCGACAACATCATCGTCGATACGGGCAGCCAGAGCCACGCGCATAAGGCCTTCGCTGATGTCCATGGCAACCTGCTTTACCTGAGTGCCCTCTTTGTAAAGCTTTTCGTTGCCGTCTTTGAGTGTTACTTTAACCATAACGGTTTCCTCCAAATATATATTACATTTATTTTAATTAATAATTAATAGTTAATAATTAATAATCTATCACATTGCACCATCGCTGTCATCCTGAGCGAATGCGAAGGATCTTATTATCATCAGGCTGCAAAACAGCGGTCCGGTCTTTAAGATCCTTCGGTCGATCGGTCAGGTCTGCTGACCGTCTCCCTCAGGATGACAATTCCGTCGCATTGCGTGCCCAATGCACAAAACAAAAAACGCACCTCTGACAAATGTCAGGGGTGCGGAAAATGCACGGTTCCACCCTGCTTGCGCATATACTGCGCCGCTCATGGCCGCTGTAACGGGCGGTACCCGTCCCGGTCTACTGGGCAAAAGCCGTTCGGCGGGCGGTTCGGAAACGGTGGTGGCAGGATGCCGCCGGAAAGCTTTCAGCCAAGGCTTTCCTCTCTGGAGGTCGGTTGATATCCGGTCACGTTTTCGTCATTACCTTATTGACTATTTTATCATACTTGGGTATGATATCACCATAATTCTTCCCTGTCAATACCCGTTTTTGCTCCGAAATTGACTCTGTTACATAAATTTAACTTAAATTTTTTTAGTTACCATAATTCTGCATTTCCAATTGTCTTTCAAAAAATATGTCTCGAATTTCTATTATTCCCTTTTTATGCCATTATTTCTGTTTTCTAACCATCTCAAGATATGCGTTATTCTTTGGCATTTTTAGTATATTTTGCATCTTATTTTGTGTTTTGGCAAGAAATCTTTGTAGTAGTTTTAAACTTCACAAAGATTACACTTTGGTGACATAAAAATTACACTTTTTGCAGAGTTGACATAATTTTTTGCCCAGGTGGGGCGAGACACCCTGTCATTCTTGCTAAAACTTGACAAAAGTGGTGAATAGAGCTATAATTTATCATATTTCATAAGATGAGATAATTATATCCATGCCGCAAGGCAGAAGGTGGTAACATGAAAAGGGACATGTTGTCACGGTTATTGCAGCGTTATCCCATCCTTAAATCAAGGATGGCTGCAGTGGTTATCTGCTCTGTTCTGACCATTGCAATTTTGTGCGGATTTGCTTTCGTACAATATACATATGTGATAACCGACGACGATACCGTCACTGTCCACTACAGCTTCAGCTCTTCACCCTATGACGTGCTTGACAGCCTGAAGGACCCTCCCAGTGAGGATGACGTTGTTACAATTGAATATCTTGAAGAAGGCTGGCACGAGATCAACATTACCCGCGCCAAAGCCGTTCATGTGGTTTATGGTGAATATGAATACAATGCCATTGCTTACACCGAGACCTATGGTCAGCTGCTTGACAAGCTGGGCATTTCCGTAACCGATCACGACGAGCTTCCCATGGGACTCGACGAAAAATTCACCGAAGACTGCACCATCGAAATTATCCCCGGTCATACCGAGATAGTCACCGTTGAGGCTTCTATCCCCTTTGGTTCCCAGTTTGTAACCAGCAATCTGGTGGCCGACGGCGAATCCTCCCTTGTCCGCAAGGGCAGCGAAGGTGTTGAGGTTCAGTATTACGAAGTCTGCTACAAAGACGGAGTTGAGATCTCCCGCACCCTGCTGTGTTCCGAGATTACTGTTGAGCCCGTGGACGAGATCATCGCCCGGGGCACTGTCAACCCCATGAATATCACTACTTCCGACCATAACGGAAGCGACCTTTATGTCATTTCCCAGAACGACGACAACACCGGTGTTCTGAATCTGTATGGCGAGGAATATGAGTTCATCGACGTGCTGGACATCGAAGCCACAGGCTATTCCTGCGAGGGCGACAGTTGGCGCACCACCTTTACCGGCACCACCGTCAAGGTCGGTACCATCGCGGTTGACCCCAGATTCATTCCCCTTGGCAGCGAGCTTATCATCGTCAGCGACGATGGCGAGTATCTTTACGGCTACTGTGTTGCCGAAGATACCGGCGGTCTTGTCAAAGGCAACATCGTTGACCTTTACTTCAACACCGATTACGAATGCTGGCAGTTCGGCAGACGCGACTGCACCGCATACGTTATCAAAACTCCCGATTAAAACTATCCTGTCATTTCTCCGTTGCATAGCAGTGGAGAAATGACAGTTTTTCTTTATATGGATTCTGAACGTTTGCAAAGTACAGTTCCCTCCGGGAACCAAACCAGCTGCATGGTTGCAAGTTCGCTGCTCACCGATTTATGCGCCCTGCTGCATACCTTCCCGAACACCTCTGCCCCGCAGGGAATTCATCGTACTTCCGGAAATTTCGCACAACGTGACGTTTATATTTGACTCCCCCTCTGGGGGAGCTGTCAGCGAAGCTGACTGAGAGGGCGCTTCCACCTCATCCGGCTCGCATTGCCGTAAACCCGAAAGTTTGCGATCAGCAAACTTCGTGTGTTTGGCATAGCCAAACACGATTCCCCTCAAGGGGAATGCTATGCTGCGCACATCGCAACGTATTACATCGTAGGGGACGGCCCCGTGGGTCAGCTCGCTGACCCGGATGTCCCGTTTCCGGCTGCCGAGGCGCCAGCCCCTACCCCGCATAACGTAACGATTATGTCCGTAGGGGACGGCCCCCGGACGTACCGCTAATTACGCAAATCGTAACGTATCACGCCTATTAATTATTAATTGTTAATTATTAACTGACAAAAGAGCCGTAGGGGTGTCCGAAATGACAGCATCCTCTGTAACTGTGGGCACAAAAAAGAACCGGTCAAAGGCGATGCCGAATGACCGGTTCTTTTCTTTTGAAACTTATCTTGCCATATATCTGTCGTAGGCAGCCTGTTTCAGTGCCACCAGTTCTTCCAGACCCATGGACATCATGGTGGGCTGGAAGGTGTCGTAATAGTAGCTAAGAGGTTCAGTGCCGGTGACCATCTTGATGATGGACTCGTTGGAGTAGGTCAGCATATCGCCGGATTTCTGGCCGTAGATATCATTTTCTTCGGTGGTCAGGGTTCCGTAGTAAACCAGTTCTTCGGTCTTGTTGTAGCACCAGATATCGTAGCATTCCAGCATTTCTTCGTTATCGGCGGTACGCAGAGCCTTTTCCTTGGAGTTCACGCTGCCGGGGAACAGGTTGAAATAAACGGTCAGAGCCTGATCCTGAGTAAGGCCGTCGGGGTTATCGGTAATGAGCTCGGTGTAATAGGGCTTGCCTTCGGCATCGTATTCAAAGGTTTCGCCTTCGTTGCCCCAGGTCAGCTTGAACTGGCCTTCCTGAGTGAAGGTGTAGTCCAGCACGCGCAGAACCAGTTCGGGATCTTCGCACTGGGTGGAAATGCCGATACCCATCTGGTTGGCAACGGAAGTTACGGTGCCGCCGTGATTGAGTATCTGATCCTCGGTCATGCGAATGTCATAAGTGGCTTCCATGCGGAAATCGGGATCGGCAGCCTGGGACTTGTATGCGTTGGTCAGCATATCAGCAACGCCAACGAGGATACCGGTGTTGCCGCCAAGAACGTGTTTTTCACGCTCCCAGATCATACCGTTGGTGAAGAAATCGTGATCGATAAGGCCTTCGTCATACCAGCCTTTCATCATGACCAGGAAGTCATAATACTCGTCGGTCTGATAGGGGCAGAATACTTCGCCGCCTTCACGGACGCACCAGGGAAGATCGAAGCCCATGGCATCGGTTACGAAGCCGTAGCCGGAAGTGAAGCAGGAGTTGTTCCAGATGAATGCCGCATCGATAAAGAAAGGAGCGGAGGGGTTGAACTCAGTCTTGAAAGCCACCAGAACGTCGTGCATCTGGTCGTAGGTCATGGGCTTTTCCATGCCCAGCTTCTCCAGCCAGTCGGCACGGACAACAAAACCGTCGTTGGAAACGGGGCTGTAGCCGGTAACGGTTACAAGATGGCCTTCATCGGAAGTCAGCTGTTTGCGGAAGCTGGAATCCAGATTGAGGTAGGAGTTGTAAGCGGGAGCATATTCGGGGATCCACTCTGTCAGGTCGAAGCAAACGTCGTCCTCAACAACAGCATCGATACCGCCGGTGACGTAGTTCTGGGGAGATTCCAGCAGGTCATAGTATTCGCCGCCTGCCAGCATCAGGGAGAACTGGGTGGAGTATTCGGTGGAAGCGTAGAATTCAAATTCCACGTTGCAGACTTCCTCAACGGTTTTGAAAGCAAGGGAAGAGGTGGGGTCGCCGTTCATCAGGATGTTGGTTTCGCTCCGTCCGGTCATCATGCCGGTGATGGTGCGGGTCTCCTCAAACACGGGGTAGACGCTCATATCCACCACGCCGGGTTCCGCAGGAACCTCTTCCACGGGAGCTTCCTCTTCGGCGGGGGCTTCCTCTGCAGGAGGAGCTTCTTCCACGGGTGCGGATTCCTCAACGGCAGGAGCTTCTTCCACAGCCGGTTCTTCCTTGGCGCAGCCGGCAAGCATTGCCAGCAGCATTGCCAGAGCCAAAAGCAGAGTCAACAGTCTTTTTGCAGTCATTTTTTTCATCCTTTCTTAAAAAATTCAATATTTTCAACCATAAACATTATATCATTATCTTCACGGAACGTAAATAGTTTTCTTCAATTGAACACAAATCTACCGTTGATGATAATTCTACCACTTTAACGTTCCGCACAACTCGAGCCACTTCAGGCTGTAATTTTATAACCTGGGGTTATACCTAATAACAAATCAGCATTTCCACAATTTTGAAACCAGGTTTATAATGTAACCATAAGCAATATACACAAAAATATTCCGAAAGGAGCGAGCGTATTTTGACTACATTGCAGCTCACGGAACGGTTTGAAGACCACCGTGAAATCAAAAACCTTATGGGTAAGTACGTATCTTCCCTCCTGCTGAACTGGGAAGGCAAGGTTTACGACAGTTTCTGGAGCAAGGCTGACGACGTTTGCCTCGGCTTCAACAACGGCTACTATAAGGGTGCCGAAGCAGTTAAGGGCTACTACGAAGCCGTTGCTGCTGCCACCGCAGTTAAGGGCAAAGTCCTTCAGAAGATCTTCCCCGATGAACTGGGCAAGCTGTCTGACGAAGAACTCTACGGCGTTGGTCCCTTCGAGGCAAAGCCCCTGACTTCTCCCTACATCATCATTGCCGACGACAGAAAGACCGCCAAGGCTATCTGGATGAGTGCCGGCTACAACATTGATGTCGAGACCTGCGGTCCCGTAGGTCACTGGTGCTGGGGCACCTTCGCTGCCGACTTCCGTCTGGAAGACGGCGAGTGGAAGATCTGGCATCTGCTGTATACTCTGGACGTCAACAACATTGGCGGTCAGGACTGGGCTGCAGAACCCGTTCCCTACGAGGATCTGCCCGAATTTGCAGAGATCGCCAACATCGTTATCCCCGAACCCAACGTAAAGCAGGAAGTCCGTAAGCTCTACAGCCCCGACAGACCTTTCACCAAGCTGCCGCCTGTTCCCGTAGCTTACGCCACCTTTGCTGACACCTTCAGCTACGGTATATAGGAAGGAGGCCGAATAATGAAAGAATTTAAGCGTTCCGCTCAGTATTTCGAGGCCTTTGAGCCTGTTAAATACAAAATGCCCGTTGGCCTCAGCGACGACGAAATGATCCGTCACGTCTGGGACATCGAAAACGTCCGCAACCTCATGAACCTGCGCAGCTACTATCATGCCAACGATATGCGCGCCGAAGAAATGGCCGACCTGTGGGTCGCCAAGGAAGAAAACAAGCAGTGCGCTTCCTACGGCACCAACTGGGGCTACTATTTCGGTTATGACGAAGTCAAGAAATGGTATGTAGACGAGCACGCAGCAAAGCGCGCTCAGCAGCTGGAATGGGCCTGCAAGAACAATCCCGAGCTTGAAAACAAGCCCGAGAACCTTGGCTACGGCTGCATGCAGATGCTGCCCTACTCCACTTCCCTTATCCGTATCGCCGACGACGGCAAAACCGCCAAGGGTTTCTGGTACGTTATCGGCCAGCAGACCAACTACGAAGAAGCCGGCACCGCCCGTTCCATGTGGATGAACGGCCGTGTAGCCTGCGACTTCGTCAAGGAAGGCTCCGACGACGACGTTTGCGGCGGCTGGAAGATCTGCCACTACTTCGACTGCAACGACCAGACCTATCGCGCCGGCGAAGCTTACAGCTTCCCCACCTATCCCGAACCCGGCGAAGATCCCATGGAAGTCGAATTCGGCGAACCCACCATCAAGATGATCACCCACAACGGCGCTTTCAACTATGCCGATGATTATCCTCCCATGCCCGAGCCTTACGCAACCATGACTCCCGAACTGAGCTATGGCCCGGCCGGTCACCCCAAGTTCCAAGGAGGTAAGAAATAATGAATAGAAATCTTTCTCTCTCCGAACGTATCCATAACTGTGCAGCCACTCAGGAAGTTGAGTTCTGCCATGCAACCCATACTTATTTCCACTCCAAAGCATGGTCCACCGAAGAATGGAGCCGTATCTGGTCCCACGGCAACCCCGATATGTCCAAATTCGACACCGCTTCCTGGGCTCACGCTTTCGGCCGTATGAGAGGCTGGGACTCCGTTTGGCACGGTTCCGTCACTCTGTACGACGGCAAGGCTTTCCAGCGCTGGCTGAGCCTGTTTGACGAATTCCCCGAGGTCGGCGGCCTTGACCCCAGACCTCTGATGGAAGTTTCCATGCACACCCTTGCAACCGATATCGTTGAAGTAGCAGACGACGGCCTCAGCGCCAGAGCTACCTTCCTTACTCCCGGCAACATCGGCGGCGGCACCGGCGGCAAACGTCGTGTCGGTGGTCTGTGGGAACGTTACGGCGCAGACTTCGTTTATGAAGACGATCGCTGGCTGTTCCTCCACGAGCATGTTTGCCCCGATATCGGCGTAGGCTGCGACAGCGGCAACGTTGGTCACGATAACTATGTCCAGAAGAAAGCCAGCAAAGAGCAGGCCTTCTATGGTGGCGGCGGTCAGTTCCATGGCGGCCCCGGCGGCGGCGCACCCGGTGGCGGTGGTCCCGGTGGTCCCGGCGGCGCACCCGGTGGCGGTGGTC
>JAZULX010000317.1:0-6902 GCA_045603325.1 Oscillospiraceae bacterium
GAATTCACCCTTGATGTGGTAGCCGGGGCCGCCGGTGCCGGTGCCCTTGGGGCAGCCGCCCTGGATCATGAAGCCTTCGATGACGCGATGGAAGATCTTGCCGTCATAGAAGCCGCTGTTGGCCAGGGAGATGAAGTTGTAAACGGACTGGGGTGCGATTTCGGGGTAGAGTTCAGCGGTAATAACGCCGCCGTTTTCCATTTCGATTGTTACTACGGGATAATCAGCCATTGTAAAATCTCCTTTATCTTAATGTGTTTTCATTTTTCTTTCGATTTCTCTTTGGGCGTCCTTTTTGGCTGCGGTTTCACGTTTGTCGTACAGCTTTTTGCCCTTGGCAAGAGCCAGACCGATTTTGACATAAGGGCCGTTGAGATATACAGACAGGGGAATGAGCGCGTAACCGTCCTGCTTGACCTTGGCGTGAAGCTTCATGATCTCACGCTTATGCATCAGCAGACGCCGGGGACGCACCGGGTCGCGGTTGAAGATGTTGCCCTTTTCGTAGGGGCTGACGTGCATCTGACGGATATAGAGCTGGCCGTCCTTGATGGTGCAGTAGGATTCTTTGAGGTTGACCTTGCCCTGACGGATGGACTTGACCTCTGTGCCGCAAAGCTCGATGCCGGCTTCGAATTTTTCTTCGATAAAGTATTCGTGGTATGCTTTGTTGTTCTTGGCAAGCTGCTTAATGCCTGTGGATTTCAAGTCCTCACCTCCGCCTTTTGCATTCGGAAAGATATTATAACACATTATTTCAAATATTACAGCAGAAATCACAGGAAAAATGTTAAGTTTTTATTACATTTGGCGTATTTCAACGCTGATTTTCAACGCTTCGATTGTCATTGACAAAAACCGTGGAAGAATAATATAATAATCAAAAGAAGAAATTCGCTCCTGCAACCGGAGCGATTAAATATTCTGTGGACAAAAAAGATTGAGGATTTGACATGGCGATGAACAAGCTGCGTCTGCCGGAAGGCGGAGGCATAACCATAACCGGCGATGCGGCAGACAAGCTCATAGCCGGAGCCGACGGAAGAGCGGCACTTGTATACATATATATTCTGCGCAACAGTGCTGATTTTTCGATTTCGGCAGCAGCGGCTGCGCTGAAGATGACCGAAGGTGAAGCGGAAGCTGCGCTGATGAGCCTCAACTCCATGGGCCTTATTCAGTGGGCCTCCGCGCCACAGGTGGAGTATCCGGAACCGAAGCAGGTGGATCCCGAGTTCAAAATGCTCCTGGGCGACACTCAGCGGAAACTGGGAAAAACCCTGTCTCCCTCGGAACTGACCATCCTGAAACGGATATATACCGACATTATGCTGCCGCCCGAAGTTATCAGCATTCTGGTGTCTCATTGTGTTGACCGTGAAAAGTCACGGTCATCGGCAAACCGACTGCCGACAATGAAACAGATCGAGACTGAGGGATATATCTGGTCCGAAAAAGGGATAAATACTCTGGATGCTGCCACGGAATACCTGTGCAGATGCTCCGCTGCCAGGGAAAAGAGCAGTGAGGTGAAGCGGCTCCTTGGCATAGGCGCCCAGACACTGAAAGACACCGAGCAGGATTATATAGAAAACTGGCTCAGCATGGGTTTCGGGCTTGACGAAATCGGTGAAGCCCATGACCGCACTGTTCTGAACACCGGTAAGCTCCACTGGAATTATATGAACAAGATACTCCTTTCCTGGAACGAAAAAGGTCTCCACACCTTGCCGGACATCCTCGAAAAAGACAAGCCCACCAAGGGCGGTCAAAGCAAAACTTCAAAACCTGCTGCCACCGGGGCCACCGGTGCTGCCGGAGAACACGAGATAGCCGCAGTCCAGCGGCTGCAGATGATGAAAAAGACTAGAGGTGAATAGACCATGGCATACAGCGGAAAAACCATAGCGGCTGCAAAGGCTGTTCTGGCAGACAGAGTAAGCGTCCGTCAGGCTCAGGCTGACCGGAGATTGGCTGAGGTCTATCAGCGGATTCCTCAGATAAGAAGAATAGATTCCGAGCTTCGGAGCCAGATGCTGGAACTTGCCGTGGCTGCGTTCCAAAGCGACAACAGCGACAGCGTCAAAAATCTGGCCGCAAGGAACCTGGAACTCCAGAGTCAGCGCGAAAAACTGCTGACCGATGCCGGATATCCTGCCGATTACACCGACGACAAGCCTGTATGCAGCCTGTGCGCAGACCGTGGATATGTGGGCAGCAGAATGTGCAGCTGCCTTGCGGAACTTTGCGCCCGTCAGCAGATAAAGGAACTGTCTGCCCTGCTTAAGCTGGGCAGTGAAAGCTTTGACGATTTCAGAATGGATTATTACAGCGCCGTCAGGCATGCGGATTACGGCGTAGCTCCCAGAGACAACATGGAACTGGTCTATGAACAGTGCGTTCACTATGCCCGGAACTTTGGCAAAGACTCTGCAAACCTTTGCTTCCGGGGAGGCACAGGACTGGGCAAAACCTTCCTGGCAGCGTGCATAGCCCGTGAAGTGTCAGGCAACGGATGGTCTGTGGTTTACGATACCGCCATCAACGTGCTTGACGCATTTGAACGCGTCAAGTTCAACAACGACGAAGATGCGGAAGAATACACCGACCAGGTTCTGAACTGCGACCTGCTGATTCTGGACGACCTTGGCACCGAAATGAAAACGCAATTCACTGTGTCGGCCTTGTACAACATCGTGAATACTCGTTTGCTGAAAAACAAAAAGACTTTGCTCACCACCAATCTGACCCTGAACGAAATGAAAGAACGCTATACTCCCCAGATAATGTCCCGCATCGAAGGCGAGTATACGACTTTGTTCTTTTTTGGCGACGATATTCGTGTGATGAAAAACAACAGTTTATAATACTCGGCGTGGCAGGTCAAAAGGATCGCTCTGCCACGCTGATATTATTTTGTTAACAAACTGTTTGCAAACTTGGTAATATGGTGTATTATAATATATAATAACAAACACAGGATATGCGGAGCAAAGCTTGACAGAGGAGATGTAAAGAATGAAAAAAGTCAAAGTAACCTGCGACTCAACCTGCGACCTGACACAGGAGCTGTATGCCGGATATGGCGTAGAGGTCATTCCGCTGGGAGTCAGCCTGGGTGATGACTTCAGACACGACAGCGTGGACGTAACTGCGCCCGAACTGTTTGAATATGTAAAAACCTCGGGTGTACTGCCCAAGACGTCTGCAATTTCTGTGGGCGAATACAGCGAACGGTTTGGCAAAATCGTGGAAAACGGATGCCAGGTGGTGCATATCAATATCTCCAGCGAACTGTCTTCGTGCCATCAGAACGCAAAAATTGCGGCAGAAATGGTGGGAGACGTATATGTGGTAGATAGTCGAAATTTGTCTACCGGTTCCGGTCATCTTGTGCTTCTTGCCTGCGAAATGGCGGAAAAAGGGATGAGTGCGGCAGAGATAGCCGAAGCTCTTGATGAAATGAAAACCAGGCTGGACGTCAGCTTCGTGCTGCAGACCCTGGAGTTTCTCCATAAAGGCGGACGCTGCAGCGGCGTTGCCGCTCTTGGCGCCAATCTGATGAAGCTTCGTCCGGAGATAGAAGTGTCCGACGGCAAAATGCAGGTGGGCAAAAAGTACCGCGGCACCATGGAAAAATCCATTTTGGACTACGTTCGCGGACGTCTGGAGGGCAGAACCGATGTGTGCCTCGACAGAATTTTCGTCACTCATTCCGGCGTGCCCGAAGAAATCGTGGAAAAGGTCGTGGAGCTTGTCAAACAGCTTCACCCCTTCAAAGAAGTCCTGATAACCACCGCCGGATGCACCATTTCCAGTCATTGCGGACCGAACTGCCTTGGCGTACTGTTCTTCAAAGAGAATTAAATAAAGGCGAGGGGCTGTAAAAAACTCCTGTTGTCATTCTGAGAGCAGCTTGCTGCTCGTGAGAATCCGTTACTACTGTTAATTGCAGAGCAAGTACAAACGGATTGCCACGCCATCTTCGATGGCTCGCAATGACAGTTTTGAGTTTTTTACAGCCCCTCTTTTTTGGGGAACATTATATTTTAAGGAGAATATCCATGAGTTGACGTATATTTTTCTTGCCAAAAGTGACTTCGGTATCGTTGATGACAAGACAGGGAACGCTCATTATCTGATATTTGTCCTTGATATCGGGGAAGTGGTTCAGGTCGTAAACCTCAGCCGTGATGTTCTTGTTGGCGGAAGCCACTCGCTGAGCTGCGGTTACCAGCTCGGGGCACATGGTGCAGGACAGGGAAACAAGAACCTTGATATCCAGAGATTTGCTTACAGAAGCTATATCCCGGGCGATATCCTCATCAATGGCCTGACCGGGACCGGCAGCGTTGTAAAGACCCAGCACGAAAGAGGTAAACTCGTGACCGCCGGGAACACCGTGGAACGCAAGTCCGGTTTCGGTGCCGTCTGCCAGGCAGATGCGCACACAAGGTGCGGCTTCGGAGGGAGCATTTCTGTCTGCAATTTCGACGGTCAGTTTGTCAGTCAGCTCTGCAAGGGAGGTCATGTAGCCTTCCAGTTCGCCGGATACGGCACGGCTGTCCAGATACAGCTTCAGAACAAGAGGCTGCGCCATACGGGAGAATACGGCATCCAGCTGAGCTTTCATCTCAGCGGAGAAAAGACCGTTTGCCGAATCGGAAGTGGTTTTGGTTTCGGGAGCGGGTTCCGGTTTTGCAGGCTGAGCTTCGGGAACAGCAGGACGCAGACCGGTTTTGCTCTGCATGGATGCTGCGTATTTTTCCAGCTCAGTGGCAGCGATAGCACCGTCACCTACGGCAGTGACCACCTGACGAAGGGGCTTCACGCAGACATCGCCTGCGGCATAAAGCCCGTCAGCGGTGGTTTTCTGGGATGCGTCGGTAATGATGTAGCCCTGCTCATTGATATCTGCAATACCTCTGGCAAGCTCGGTGGCAGGAGCATATCCCGCAAACACGAAAACGCCGAAACTGTCGCCCTCTTTGGCTCGGTACTCGGTGACTTCACCGGTGGAGGTGTTTTTGTATCTGATATAGTTCAGACCGTTTTCGCCGGAAACTTCTTCGACGGTGGTGTTGGTCAGAACGGTGATCTTTTCGTGGTTTCGTGCAGCATCGGCAGTGGACTTGGCGCAGGCAAAGTCGTCCTTGCGGATGATAATGGTGACATGACTGGCGAATTTGGTCAGGAAAACGCTTTCTTCGGCAGCGGCGAAGCCTCCGCCGATAACAAAAACTTCCTTGCCGGTGAAGAATTCGCCGTCGCAGGTGGCACAATATGCCACACCGTGACCTTTATGCTCTGCTTCACCCTTGAAGCCTACGGAACGGGGCTGAGCGCCGGTAGCCAGCAGCACACCAAAGCAGTACAGCTCACCACGGCTGGTTTTGACGGTTTTGATATCGCCGTCCATGTTGAGACTTTCCACATCTGCCAGCAGGAATTCCGCACCAAAGCTCTGAGCCTGACGGCGCATGGTTTCGGTAAGTTCGGTTCCGCTGGTTTTGTAAACGCCGGGGTAGTTCACCACTTCGGATGTAATGGTTATCTGACCGCCGAAACGGTCTTTTTCAACGACGAGTACCCGGTAGCGGGCACGAGCCAGGTACAGGGCGGCGGTAAGCCCCGCAGGGCCACCGCCAACCACTATTACGTCGTAAAGCTTGTTGATGTCGATGTTGATGGGTGCAGTCATAATTACAGCAGACCTACCAGATCGAGGCTGGGTTTCAGGGTCTCAGCACCGGGCTGCCACTTGGCGGGGCAGACTTCGTCTCCGTGTTCAGCTACAAACTGAAGAGCCTGGACCTTTCTGAAAAGTTCGTCGGCATTTCTGCCTACATTGCCCGCACTGACTTCGTAAGCAGCGATCCTGCCTTCGGGATTGATAACGAAAGTGCCTCTTTCGGCCATGCCGTCGGATTCGATAAGAACTTCAAAATCCTTGGAAATGGCATGGGTGGGGTCAGCCAGCATGGGATACTGAATTTTCTTGATACGCTCGGAAGCGTCGTGCCATGCCTTGTGGACAAAATGGGAATCGGTAGATACGGAGTAGATCTCGCAGCCAACCTTTTTGAAATCTTCGTACTTGTTGGCAAGATCTTCGAGTTCGGTGGGGCAGACGAAAGTGAAGTCTGCAGGATAGAAGAAGAAAACACTCCATTTACCGAGGATATCTTCTTTAGTTACGGTTTTGAATTCGCCGGCCTGGAAAGCCTGTACGGAAAAAGCGGAAACTTCTTTATTGATCAATGACATAGTTAAATTCTCCTTTATAATTAGTATTTTCAGTATGTCTGTTTATTGTTGATTCATGCAGGCAGCGCATGTGCCGCCAAAAATTACGTTCATCCATTGAATCTTGTCGCCAGGATCGAGGTGGCAGCTGCTGCTTGCCGAATCTGCATCCAACGGAGCCAGATCCTTTACGCATCCGCAGCAGCTGCAAACAAAGTGAGCATGGTCTTCGCTGCGGGCGTCGTATCGGTCGGTGTTCTGATGTGTGGTGACTTTTCGTATCTGGCCCGTTTCTTCCAGAAGCTTCAGGTTCCGGTAAACGGTGCCAAGACTGATGTTTGGCAGTTTTTCACGCAGGGCATCAAATATCATTTCAGCCGATGGATGTTCACAGCTGGACATCAGATATTCGCGTATCATTTCCCTTTGCCGTGAGTGCCTGAGTTTCTTGTCCATGCTTCACCTCTTTTGCTTTTATTTGGGATGTTTTCCCTTTCTGTGATGCCATAATATCATAAGATTCACTACTTGTCAATAATAATAATCATTATTGTTATTATTTTTTTAAAAATTTTTCCGACACATAAGAATAACAAGACGGCCATCCCAAAACGGGATGGCCTGAGACTGTCAAAAAACCTCGTAGAGTTCGCTGA
>JAZULX010000318.1:0-11430 GCA_045603325.1 Oscillospiraceae bacterium
TAGCGTTCAGGATATCCTGAGCCCAGGGCACCAGCAGCCACAAAATGGTGCATCGCTCCTTGGAAACGGCGTCGATGATGAATTCGGGAGTAGTGCCCTTGAGCAGAACTGCCTTGCCGCCGGAGTACTGGCTGCCGAACCAGTGCATCTTTGCGCCGGTGTGGTACAGGGGAGGAATGCAGAGGAAAACGTCGTCCTTGGTCTGACCGTGGTGCTTCTGCTCAACGGTGGCAGAGTGCATCAGGCTCTTGTGGTTGTGGAGTATGGCCTTGGGGAAACCGGGGGTACCGGAGGAGAAGTATATGGCAGCGTCATCGTCATCGTCAATGGGGATGATGGGAGATGAGCTGGAACAATCGGCAGTAAGAGCTGCATAATCTTCGGCAAAGGTGGGGCAGTGGTCGCCTATGTAGAACAGCAGACGGTGGCTGCTGATGCTGGGAGCGATCTCTTCAACACGACCGATGAACTCAGGTCCGAAGATAAGAGCGTCAGCCTCGGCCAGGTTCAGGCAATATTCGATTTCTTCTGCGGTATAGCGGAAGTTCAGAGGCACAGCCAGAGCGCCGGTTTTGAGGATGCCGAAATATATGGGAAGCCACTCAAGGCAGTTATAAAGCAGTATGGCTACCTTGTCTCCTTTTTTGAAACCGCGGCTGATGAGCATATTTGCAAAGCGGTTGGCCTTTTCGTTAAAAATGCTCCAGGTAATTTCACGGCGGTAATAGGAGCTGCTGGTGGGTTCCATAAGCTCAAATTCCTTCCATGTGACCCGTCGGGTCTCAGGCCGTTCAGGGTTTATTTCCACGAGAGCAACATCGTTGCCGTAAAGCCGGCAGTTTTTCTCGAGGAGTTCTGTGATAGGCATACTGTAGTTCCTCCATGTGTGTTGTCGTATAATCACCGATTATACCATCTTGGATCAAAAACTGTCAATCACGCAGACAGAGAATATGAACGGAATTATTAATAGATATTGATACAAAAAATATAAATAAGCCCCCCTTGTGTAAAGGGGGGTGATTTTTGCTTGCAAAAATCGGGAGGGATTGCCTTGGCGGTACAGGCATATCAGCTTTACAGACTGAAATCTTCTTCGCTGAAAGGACTGTCCTCGCTCAGTTCGGGCTTGCCGGGAATACGCTTCAGGGGATCGTACTCGAACTTGCGGCATGAACCAAGAGCGTCCACAATGCCTTTTTTCAGGCACATGACTTCCTCATCGTTGATCTTGGAACCGGACTGGCAGTAGGAACAGCAGGGCTGAATATCTTTGTTGAACAGCATGACGAACCTCCATATAAGCAAAAAAATAATAGTTAAGAACTGAAAACCTGATTCAAACCGGTAGCTATTCACTATTAGTTATTAGTTCTTAGTTTTTTTAATTATACCTTATTACTTGGAGAATTTCCATAGCCTTTTCCGATCATAAATGCGGAAATAATAATGACAACAGCCCAAACAGCAAAAGCAGTCACGGTGGAAGCGGTCAGAGCGGTGGAAAAATCCATCTCGGCAATACCTGTGACCTGCTGGGCAAGGTAGTGAGATACCGGCTGACCAAAGGAAAATAGTTCAGAAATTATGTAAACCAATCCTGCGGAAATAACGCCGTGCAGAGCCTTGCCCACAACGTAAGTTCTGGCAGAAAGACCGCTGCCGCCTATGAAGGACAGCACCTGACAGTGAACCGACACACCTGCCCAGCCGAGAATGAACGCAGCCATTGACAGCTTGCCGGTGAGAGTGCCTGACGCACCTGACAGGCTCCACACACCCGATGACATTTCGATGAGGCCGATAAGCAGCTTTTCCGCCCATTGTGCGTTGAATCCGAGAGGAGACAGCAGCACCGCCACAACAGATGACGCCGCGTCCATAATCCCCGTGAGAAACAGCATTTTGATAACAACGGTGAAGAAAATCACAAATGCGCATATGTTTATGGTTGAAGCCGCAGCGTTTTTGACGCAGTCGGTAAATGCCGAGGCAAACCCGGAGCGGGTGGTGCTATCTGAAACCACAGGCGGAGATATTTCCGTGACCTTGCTCTTTCGGAACCGGAACAGCATACCCACCATCACAGATGACAGAATGTGAGCAAGATACAGCATGATTCCGATAAGGCTTGAGGAAAAAATCCCCGCACCCACAACCCCCAGAATAAAAGCAGGCCCGGAGTTGTTGCAGAAAGCCAGCAGCCGTTCGGCTTCGTCTTTGCTGCACCAGCCTTTTTTGTAAAGATTGATGGCAGTAACGGCGCCCACGGGATATCCGCCGATAAACCCCAGGGCAAAGGCTGCGGAACAGCTGCCGCCCACGTTGAAAAGGGGCTTCATTATCGGCTGCAGCAGCCTGCCAAGATGACGGACAAGACCCATTTCCACAATCAGACCCGACAGGACAAAAAACGGAAACAGAGAAGGGATTATTACGTTGGCGCAAAGCTCCAGCCCTGATTTTGCGGCTTCCACGGATTGGACAGGGAACATCATCAGGGACAGTATGCTCAGCAGCACAGCCACGGAAACAAATATATCGCCGAACCATCGGTGAGAAATGATTTTTGCCATAGCGCACCTCCTTTTGGAATATATATGATTTAGAAAATGAGGATTTGCCAGTCCATCGTCGATGCAAGCACTGCCAATATCGCTTTTGGATAAATCCAAAAGCTCAAACGCAGCGCTGCATCTCCTCTCCCAAAAGCAAACACTACGTTGGTTTGCTTTCGGGTACCCATTGTTGCAAGCACTGCCAATATCGCTTTTGGATAAATCCAAAAGCTCAAACGCAGTGCTGCATCTCCTCTCCCAAAAGCAAACACTACGTTGGTTTGCTTTCGGGTTTTGTGACGCCAAAAACGGATTGCCATGCCATCTGCGATGGCTCGCAATGACAGGGAACTACCCTGTCCGTCATTCCGAGCGAATGCAATGAGCGTGGGAATCCGTGTCGTCAATGCAAGCGCTGCCCTGTTTTGCCGTAGGGGCTGCCGCCTTCGGCAGCCCATGCCTCTCCCTCTGGGAGAGGTGCTGAGCAAAGCGAAGCGGAGAGGGCCATCTCAGGCAGCTGCGCCGCCAGCTCTCTCAAAGGGAGAGCCATGCACACCCCACCATCAAGTTAACATAACATAAGGAGTCTGCCCATGAACCCAAAACTTGAACATATACTCGAAAAAGCATCACAAACCCTCGATATGCCGCTGCAGCTGGTGGCGGGAATGCCCAGAATCGAACTTCGCGGCAACCACGAAGCAATAATTGAAAGCCACAACGGAGTCCGGGAATACGGAGAAAACCAGATAATTGTCGATACTTCTCTCGGTTCTGTGCGTATCAGCGGCACTGACATGACCATCCGGGCCATGAACGAGGACAAGATAGTGATAAACGGAACAATTGCGTCTTTTGAGTTTATCTAGGGAGGAACATCATGCAGCGGATTCTGGACAGCACAAAAGCAGTAGTTGACATAACAATTTCTGGTGCATATCCTGAGGAACTGATCAACCGGTTGGCTGCGGATTCGATACCCTTTTGGAATCTGAACAAAAAGGATCCTCTGAACTGGGATGTGTCCATGTTTGCATCGGATTATAAAGCCATCAGAAAAACCGCAAAAAGATCCATGTGCCGCACGCACATCCGCCGAAAAAGGGGATTGCCCTTTCGGATAAAGAGGCTTCGCAAACGCCGCATTCTGGTTTTTGGCGCTGCTTGTGCCGTCCTGACAGCGCTCATACTGCCGCTTTTTATCTGGACTTTCGAGGTTGAGGGAAACACAACAGTTTCCGACCGTGAGATTATCCGGGCTTTGGACGAGATAGGCATAGATGTGGGCACTTTTGGATACTCCGTAAACCCGGTGCTGACAGAAACAAAGATGCTTTTGAAAATTCCTCAGCTGTCTTACCTGACCATAAACGTAAAAGGCGGCAAAGCCACGGTGGTGGTGAGGGAGGATGTGCCTGCTCCCGAGATACTGGACGAATCGGTTGTCACTGACCTTGTGGCCACGGAAACGGGAGTTATAACGAAGATGGAGATTCTGAGAGGGAAGTCCCTGGTGGAGGAGGGACAAACCGTGTTCAAAGGTGAAAAGCTGGTTACGGGATTGATAGAACATTACGCCAACGAAAACCTGCTGACAATCCAGGCTGTGCGCTCCATGGGTGAGGTTTACGCCAGAACCTGGAAGAAAGCTGCGGCAGTAATGCCGCTGGAATATATGCAAAAAGAACCCACAGG
Organism: Oscillospiraceae bacterium; assembly: GCA_045603325.1. Lineage (GTDB taxonomy): Bacteria > Bacillota > Clostridia > Oscillospirales > Oscillospiraceae > SIG469. Next base: position 4,254 of record JAZULX010000318.1, read on the forward strand.
CGAAGAAAAGACAAAATATTCCTTGATAATTGGCTCAAAAAGGATTAATTTCTATTTTAATAGTGGTAATTCTTATGATAAATGTGATAAAATAATCGAAACGGAATATCTGACTTTGCCCGGAGGGATTCAGTTTCCGCTGGCGCTGGAGAAAATCACGGAAAAAGCCTTGGAAACCTCACCGGCGATCATGGACGAACAGACGGCGGAAACGCTGCTGCAGGACTGGCTTGTCCGGTCAATAGAATCCCGGCTTTTGGGCGGTCGGATCATCAAAACAGAGTTTGAGACCGATGCCGGCACAGGGCTGATAACAGTCACGGCAGTGGCGGAATGCGAACAGCAGATCGCCACAGAGGTCATGGCACCGATACCCATGGCAAATGATAACGCTTCTCAATAGCGAAAGGAAAACATTACACATGATAGAACAGATCGTAAACGCTGAACGTATGGATCAGATAATCGACGTTTTTGGTTCCTTTGATGAGAACATCAAGCTCATCGAAACGGAACTGAACGTTCAGGTGAATATCAGAGGCACCGAAATGAAAGTTTCCGGTGAACCGGAAGATGTCATGGCCGGTACCCAGGCTGTGGAAGGGCTGCTGACTCTTGCCTCCAAGGGCGAAAAAATCGACAGCCAGCGTGTGCGCTATATAATCGACATGGTCCGGGAAGGCAACGCCGACAAAATCGGCGAACTGACCAAAGGCGTCATCTGCGTAACAGCCAAGGGCAAGCCCATCAAGGCCAAGACTCTGGGTCAGCAGAAATACGTCAACGCCATCAAAAAGAACACCATCACTGTTGGTGTCGGCCCTGCAGGTACAGGCAAAACATATCTGGCGGTGGCCATGGCTGTGGCAGCTTTCAGGGAAAAGCAGGTCAACCGAATCATCCTGACCCGCCCCGCCGTCGAAGCAGGCGAAAAGCTGGGATTTTTGCCCGGTGACCTGCAGAACAAGGTTGACCCTTATCTGCGTCCTCTTTACGATGCGCTGTTCGATATGCTTGGCGCCGAGAACTACAACAAATATCTTGAAAAAGGCAATATCGAGGTTGCTCCTCTGGCATATATGCGAGGCAGAACACTGGACGATTCTTTCATCATTCTTGACGAAGCCCAGAACACTTCCCGGGAACAGATGAAAATGTTCCCCACCCGTCTTGGTTGCAACTCCAAGGTGGTCATCACCGGCGACGCCACCCAGATAGACCTGCCTTCCGACAAAACCAGCGGCCTGAAAGAAGCCGTGAAAGTGCTGGACGGTATTGAGGACATTGCCGTCTGCCAGCTCAACGCCAGCGACGTTGTGCGTCATGTGCTTGTCCAGCGGATAATCAAGGCCTACGAATCCTACGAGCGCAAGGTCAATTCGCCCACCAATCCTGCCAAGTTCAAGTATAAGAAAGGCGGCAGCAAATGAAACACAGAATAACCATTTCTGCCGACAGAGGAAGCATTGCCGGTTACCTTGAACGCAGATACGTCAAAAAATGCATCTGGACAGCTCTTCGTGCCGAGAAAGTGCGGATACCCTGCGAGATAAACGTACTGCTTACCGATGATGCGGGCATTTGGAAAATTAACAAAACCATGCGGGAAGTGGACAAACCCACGGATGTGCTGTCCTTCCCCATGTTTGACCTCACTGCCGGCATACCGCCTGCAGGAGAGGAGTACATCGACGAAGAATCCGGCCTGTGTCCGTTGGGAGACATGGCCATATCCATGGAGCGGGTGTATGCCCAGGCGGAAGAATTCGGCCACAGCAGAGCCCGGGAACTGGGTTATCTGACAGTCCATTCGGTGCTTCATCTTCTGGGTTACGACCATCTTGATGAGGGAAAGCAGAAAGCTCAGATGCGCGAACGCGAAGAAGCAATAATGAGCACTATCAATTAACGCTGTCATCCTGAGCCTGCGCAGCAGGCGTGAGGATCCCCCGGATGGTTGCATAACAAGTTGGGGATTCCTGGGGCAGCAAGGCTGCCCCCTCGCAGAATTGCATCGCAATTCTGTATTCCGCCATAAATGGCGTTCGGAATGACAGCATCGCAGTGGGGCACCGCCTTTGACGACCCACTTGCTGAAAAAGATTATTTAAACATACAACAAAAGAGGAAACTGACATGATTAAAAAATCCGGAATGATAACCATCGCTGGCCGCCCCAACGTGGGAAAATCCACCCTTACCAACGCCCTTGTGGGTGAAAAGGTGGCCATCGTTACCAATAAACCCCAGACCACCAGAAACCGTATCTGTGCCGTGCTGAACAGGGGAGAGACCCAGTTCGTGTTTATGGACACTCCCGGTTTCCACAAAGCCCGCACCAGACTCGGCGACTACATGGTCAACGTGGTCAAGGAAAGCGTAGCAGACGTGGACGCCGTCGTCCTGATGGTTGAACCCATCGCCAATATCGGCACTCAGGAGCAGCTGCTTATCCAGCAGATCAAGGCTTCCGGCGCACCTGCCGTGCTGGTCATCAACAAGGTAGACACCATCGAGGAAAAGGAAAAAATCCTCGAAGTCATCGCAGTCTACAGCCAGGAACACGAATGGGACGCCATCGTACCCATTTCCGCAAAGAATTCCGACGGTATCGAGAACCTGCTGGACGAGCTGGAAAAGTACGTCTATGAAGGCCCCCAGCTGTTCCCCGACGGCATGGTCAGCGACCAGCCCGAACGTCAGGTCATCGCCGAAATCGTCCGTGAAAAGCTGCTGCTGTGCATGGATAAGGAAATCCCCCACGGTACTGCCGTTGAAGTCACCAGATTTGACGAGCGTGACGACGGAATCATCGATATTGACATCACCATCTACTGCGAGAAAGCCAGCCACAAGGGCATGATCATCGGCAAACACGGTGCAATGCTCAAGAAGATCGGCGAACTTGCCAGAAAAGATATCGAAGCCTTCATGGGCACAAAGATATACATGGAAAGCTGGGTCAAGGTCAAGGAAAACTGGCGCGACAACCTGAACCAGATCCGCAACTTCGGCTACGAGGCCTAAGTTTCCGCTGTCATTCCGAACGCTGACATAGTCAGCGGAGGAATCCCCATCTTAAGGAGGGGATTTCTCGTCGCTTTGCTCCGTCGAAATGACAGAATACTTTATGCGAGGCAATGCCTATGTCTTTCATCACCACCGACGGACTTGTGCTCCGTGACACAAAACTGAATGACAAAGACAGCCTGCTGACCGTCCTGACCCGGGATCACGGCAAACTTACGCTGAAAGCCTGGGGCGTCCGTGGCAAAAGCAGCAAACTCAGAGCATCCTGCCAGCTGTTTTCATACTCGGAATTCACTGCTTCCGAAACCCGGGGATATTACTCCATCAAGGAAGCGGAGATAAAAGAACAGTTTGCCGGCATCCGTTCAGACATCGAGCTGCTGTCCCTTGCGTCGTATATAGTACAGGTAACGGAAAGCGTGGCGGATGAAGACAGCCCCACACCGGAGCTTTTGTCTCTGGCGCTGAACTCGCTGTATGCTTTGTCCGAACTGAAAAAGCCCCAGATGCTGGTAAAAGCTGCTTTCGAGCTTAAACTCATGAGCATCGAAGGCTACGAGCCTCAGCTTGACGGCTGCGTGGGCTGCGGCAGTGCCGAACCCATTGGATTCAACCTGACAGACGGATCGCTCTACTGCGGCGACTGCGGCGGCAGCGGTGTGGAGATCAACGACCGCTGTTTTGCTGCCATGCGCCATATCGTGCTGGGCGACAGCAAGCGTATGTTTTCGTTTTCCCTTGACGAAGCTTCGATGAAAATGCTGGCGCAGGCGGCGGAAGGCTATATCCTGACCCAGCTGGAACGTGGTTTTTCCGCTTTGGATTTTTACAAGACAATAATGATATAACCCTGTTATCATTGTAGGGGCCGGCGCCCCGACGGCCCGTGTATTACGATGTAGGAGACCAAAAATGAGTACATTATACGAGAAATCTCTTGTGACGCTGGAACTGCCGAAAGTCCTTGAACTGCTGGCTTCCTGCGCCACCTGTGACGAGGCCAGGGAGAAGGCACTTGCCCTTCGACCCATGACCGACGTTGATGAGATACGATACAAGCTGCAGGAGGTTTCGGCTGCCTGCAAGCTCATAAGCTACAAAACCAGTCCCAATTTTCAGGCGGTCAAGGACGTTTCCGGCTCCCTGAAACGGGCAGATATGGGCGGCAGCCTCAACACCCGTGAGCTGCTTGCCATAGCCGATGTGCTGCGAACAGCACGCATCGTCAAAACCTATGCAGACGGCCAGATCAAAACCTGCATAGACCATCTGTTTGACTCTCTTCGGGCAAACAAATTCCTGGAAGAACGAATCACCAACTCCATAATCGGCGACGATGAACTGGCAGACTCCGCATCCACCGAGCTGGCAGATATCCGCCGCCATATGAAAGTCGCCAACTCCCGGGCAAGGGAAGCCCTGAACAGGATCATCACTTCTCCGGCATATTCCAAGTATCTCCGGGAACCCATCATCACCCTGCGGGGCGACCGTTACGTTGTGCCTGTCAGAAGCGAATACAAGAACGAGATTCCCGGCCTTGTCCACGACGTATCCTCCTCCGGCGGTACTTTCTTTGTGGAACCCATGCAGGTGGTCAACGCCAACAACGAACTGCGCGAACTGCTTGCCAAGGAGAAAAAGGAGATCGAGCGCATACTGGCAGAGCTTTCCGCCATGGCAGCCGAGCATATGGAAGACATTCTGGACGATTACTCCACCCTGGTGTATCTAGACCTGATTTTTGCCAAGGCAAAGCTGTCCTACAACCTGAAATGCATCGAACCCATCGTGGAAGATACCCGCAGTCTTGAACTGCGCCATGCACGCCATCCCCTTATCAATATCAAATCCGCTGTGCCTATTGACGTTCGTCTTGGCAAGGATTTCGATACCCTTGTGGTCACCGGCCCCAACACCGGCGGCAAGACCGTAACGCTTAAAACCATCGGTCTGCTGACCCTTATGGCAGAATGCGGCCTGCACATCCCTGCTGACGACGGCAGCACCATTTCCGTGTTTGATAAGGTGCTGGCAGATATCGGCGACGAACAGAGCATCGAGCAGTCCCTGTCCACCTTCTCGTCCCATATGAAGAACATCGTTGAGATAATCGACGAAGCAGATATGGGCACCATGATACTTTTCGACGAATTGGGCGCAGGTACCGACCCTGTTGAGGGCGCAGCTTTGGCCATTGCCATCATCGAAAACTGCCGCCAGATGGGCGCGCGTATTGCGGCAACCACCCACTACGCCGAACTGAAAGTCTATGCCATGCGAACCGAAGGTGTCCAGAACGCATCCTGCGAGTTCGACGTGGAGACGCTGAAACCCACTTACCGCCTGCTCATAGGCATCCCCGGCAAATCCAACGCCTTTGCCATATCCCGCAGGCTTGGCCTTTCGGAATACATCATCAAGAAAGCCGGCGACCAGATAGACAAGAACGACGCCGATTTTGAGGATGTCATTACTCAGCTGGAAACCCAGCGTCAGGCCATGGAAGCTGCCAAACTTGAGGCAGAAAAGCTCCGTAAAGAGACGGAAGAAAGCAAAAACGCTGCCGAAAAGTACCGTGAGGAAATCAAACGGGAGCGTGAAAAGGCTGTCCAGAAAGCCAGGGCAGAAGCCCAGAGCATAATTGACGATGCCAGAAGCACCGCCAACGCAGTTATCGCAGAGCTGAAAGATATGCGCAAGCAGCTGAAGCATGCCGAGGATTTCCAGGGCATGAACGACAAACAGTCATCTCTGCGCCGTGAGCTGAACGAAGCCGAAGCCAGACTGGGCGAGAAAAAGGAAAAGGAAAACCTGCCGCCTCCGTCCAGAGACATCGTGGTGGGCGATACCGTGGAACTGCTGAACATCGGCTCAAAGGCCACAGTCCTTGCCATCGAAAAAGACGGCTCCTACCGCCTGCAGGCAGGTATTTTGAACATCAAAGCCAAGAAAGATGAAGTGCGCCTGATTGAAAACCAGCAGCAGGACGTAAAGAAGTTCATCGAGAAGTCCAAAGAAAGCCTCCGCAGCCTTGCTGCCACACCGGAACTGGATATCCGGGGCATGCTGCCGGAAGAAGCCGAAGGCGTTGTGAACCTGTTTATCGACAATGCCGTCCTTGGCAATCTGCCGTCAGTCCGAATCATCCACGGCAAAGGCACAGGCGTGCTCAGAAAAGCCGTTCAGACCCAGCTCAAGCGCGACAAGCGCATTAAGAGCTACCGCAACGGCCTTTACGGCGAAGGCGAAGACGGCGTAACAATTGCTGAACTGAAATAGTAGGGAATGGTCTTGATAGTTCCGCCAATCACGCATTTTCTTACATTGTCATCCTGAGCGACAGCGAAGGATCTGAAACAAAAAGATCCTTCGGTCGCAGGCTCCCTCAGGATGACAAAGGGAGACACCTATCACCCACTGCTCCATCCTGTAAAACTGTAGTGGCCGGCGTCCCCGACGTCCCGCCTATTACACGCTGCACTATCATGCATATCGTAGGGAACGGTCTTGACCGTTCCGCCTGTTACTGACAGCCCCCCTGACAAGAGGAACCACGGGTGCACGCCCATAATCACCAGCATTGTTAATTCCGGGTAAAATAAAAATGACAATAGCCAAAAACTATTGACGTTCAGCATTTCATTTGTTAGAATATTTAGAGGAACATAGCTCTGTAACAATATAAGGAGTGAAATAAATGTACATCAAAGAAGCTGTTGTAAACAATCAGGTGGGCCTCCACGCCAGACCCGCAACCTTCTTCATCCAGAAAGCCAACGAATATAAGAGCAGCATCTGGATCGAAAAGGAAGAAAGACGTGTTAACGCCAAGAGCCTTCTGGGCGTACTGTCTCTTGGAATCGTAAAGGGAACCGCCATCACCCTCATCGCTGATGGTACCGACGAGGAAACCGCCGTTAATGCTTTGGTGGATCTCATTTCCTCCAACTTCTCCGAATAACCAATAGCGTGAATTACAAAATCCCCTGAAAGACGCGTCAGCATCATTCAGGGGATCCGGTATTATATAGCTGTCATTCCGAACCCATTACGCTGTCATCCCGAGGGAGCCGCCATTGGCGGCAACGGGGTATCCCCATCTTATTACGCAATTAATAATTAACAATTAATAGTTACGGTGTTT
>JAZULX010000319.1:0-5019 GCA_045603325.1 Oscillospiraceae bacterium
CCCCATACCTTTTTAAAATTTAAAAAAAATCCCTTGGCCCAAAGAGCCAGTATTAATTTTTTTAGGGATTAGGATATAGAATTTATGGATTAGGGGATTTGTAGCCTGAATACTTTGCAACGAACTGTGTTGCGGCAGTCAGTGGATCTTCGCCCTTGACCAAACGCAGGGAAAGGTAGGGTTTCTCGCCTGCGGAGAAGAGGACTCGCCCTTTCAGACTTTTGTCGGAGCAAATATAGCTCACAGCCTCAAAATCCAGATTGCCTAGAGTAAACAGCAGGCTTCCGGATTTTTGACTGATATCGCTTATTCCGGCGTCGGCAGCTGCAGAACGGAGCAATGCGATGGACACCAGTGCGTTTACGCTTCTCGGTATATCGCCGTAACGGTCAACAAGTTCGTCCACCACATCGTCGGCGTCATCTTCGTTTCTGATAGTGGCAATGCGGCGATAAATATCCATTCTCTGCTCACCGGAAGGAATATAGCGGTCGGGAATATTTGCAGAGACAATGATGTCCACCGTGCAAGACGCTGCTTCAACAGGAGTTTCGCCCTTTTCTTCCAGAACAGCCTCTTCCAGCAGCTTCAGATACATGTCGTAACCTACAGACATGATGTTGCCGGACTGTTCAGGACCCAAAAGGTTGCCGGCACCGCGGATTTCAAGGTCGCGCATGGCAATTTTGAAGCCGGAACCGAATTCGGCGTATTCCGAAATGGCAGAAAGCCGCGTCATGGCAATTTCGGAAAGAACCTTCTGCTGACGATAAGTGAAATATGCAAAAGCATGGCGAGAAGAACGTCCGACACGGCCGCGCAGCTGATGAAGCTGGGCAAGGCCAAGGTTATCTGCATCTTCAATTATCAGGGTATTGACATTTGGAATGTCGATACCCGTTTCTATTATAGTCGTGCAAACAAGAATCCTGATTTCGCCCTCAGCCATACGCTGCATAACGTCGGAAAGCTCACTTTCCGGCAGCTTGCCGTGAGCAACAGCGACGGAAGCACCGTCTGCCATGGCAGATATCTTTGCGGCGGTACGCTGGATATTCTCAACACGGTTGTGGAGATAGTAGACCTGACCGCCTCGTGCCAACTCACGGCGGATAGCATCGGCAATTATCTGCTCGTTGTATTCCATAACATAGGTCTGAACAGGATGGCGATCCTGAGGCGGTTCTTCCAGAGTGGACATATCTCTCAAACCGGACAGAGCCATATTCAATGTTCGGGGAATGGGAGTGGCGGAAAGCGTGAGCACATCCACCGTCCTGGAAAGCTCTTTCAGTCGCTCCTTATGGGTCACGCCGAAACGCTGTTCTTCGTCCACTATCAAAAGACCCAAGTCCTTAAAAACTACGTCCTTTTGCAGCAATCGGTGGGTGCCAATGATGATATCCAGCGTACCTGCAGACAGCTGACGCAGTGTCGCCTTATGTTGGGCTGCGGTACGGAAACGGGAAAGCACGTCGATTTTTACGGGGAACCCGTTGAATCGGTTTACAGCCGTAACGTAATGCTGCTGGGCAAGTACTGTGGTAGGCACCAATATGGCAGCCTGCTTGTTGTCCAGCACGCATTTCATTACAGCTCGCAGAGCAACCTCTGTTTTGCCGAAACCCACGTCACCGCAAAGCAAACGGTCCATGGGAATGGCGGCTTCCATATCTTTTTTGATGTCGACAATGCTTCGCAGCTGGTCTTCTGTTTCGGCATATTCAAAAGCGTCTTCAAATTCCCGCTGCCAGACATCGTCAGGAGAAAAAGCGTGGCCGGGTCTGCGCTGACGCTCGGCATACAATTCAATAAGCCCTTTCGCCAAATCCTTGGCAGCGGCTTTTGCCCTGGACTTTGTTCTGTTCCAGGCATCTCCGCCCAGCTTATTCAGGCGAATTTGCGCATCCTCACCGCCGCCAATGTACTTTGACACTGTGTCAAGCTGGGTTGCGGGCACATAAAGGCAGTCGGTTCCGGCGTAAGCGATCTTCAGATAATCCCTCACTGTGCCGTCTAAAGTGATTTTTTCAATCCCCGCAAAACGGCCGATACCATGGGTCTCGTGGACCACAAGGTCGCCGGGACTGAGATCGGTAAAACTGTTGAGCTTCTGCCGGTTGGTGGCCTTTTTACGCTTTGCTTTTCTGGAAGGCGCACTTATCAGCTGCCCTTCGGTCAAAACTGCAAGCTTAGCGGAAGTGTATTCAAAACCGGCGCTGAAAGAACCTTCGGCGATAACAACGCTTCCTTCATCCGGCATCGCAGACAAGGCAAAATCCAGCCCCACAGGTACGCCTCTGTCATCCAGCATTTGGCGCAGACTTTCGGCTCTCATCTGACCGGCACAAAATACAATGGTTCTGAACCCGTTGTGTCTGTAGTGTTCCAGGTCAGACACGGCAGTTTCAAGACTGCCGCCGTAGGAAGGCAGTTGCTTGGCGGAAAGAGAGAGTAATTCTTTGGGACTTAAATTTGCAGGATAACGAGCGCCAAGGAAGCTGTCCAGCATAACCAGCGGATGCTTTACCAACTGGTCCAGCAGATCGTCAAAGGTGCAAAGGAAGTCGCACAGCTCACCGGCAATGCTGCCTGACTGGAGCAGGCTGTCCAGATCCATGCCGGTTTCCTGTATCAGGGCGTCGGCCCTGGACTCGACAGAACCGTGTTCGCACAAAACTACCAGAGCGTTGTCCGGGATATAACCTGCTGCCGTTTCCATCCGATCATAGATGAAAGCCATGTATCGGTCAATGGCGGGCAGAGTTCCGGAGTTTTCCAACCGTTCCATGTCGGTACGAATGGTGTTTATCAAAACCTGATTGGGAATCTTGCGTTTTGCAAGGCGGGAACATAGAGAATCCATATCCGCCAGCAATCCTTCAAGGCCGTCTCTGTGCAGCTGTGGTAAAGTTTCTGCGGCAGGGAGGATCAGCGCTCGGTCAATATTCTCAATTCGACGCTGTGACACAGTGTCAAACAGACCCATGGAGTCAGTTTCGTCGCCAAAAAACTCCACGCGCACCGGATTTTCATGAGCGGGAGAATAGAAGTCGAGAATACCGCCCCTGATAGAAAACTGGCCTTGACCTTCAACCTGATCGGCACGTTTGTATCCTGCACGCACAAGACGTGCTGCCAGTTCGTCCAGATCATAGCAGTCGCCAAGACGAATCTCGAAAGACGAAGCCAGAAGCATATCTTTGGGCAGAGTTCGCTGCATAAGGCAATCCAAAGAAATGACCCAGACATCGTTGCTTCCGGTAGACAGCTGATACAATGCAGAAAGTCGCTTTTGCTCCCATCCACGGGATACTGACACGGCGTCATACAGCGCAAGCTCCCTCACAGGCACTGTTCCCGGAGCCTTTTCGAGGAAAGAAGCCAGGTCGCCGGCCATGCGCTGGACGGCCAGTTCATCGTGGCAAACCACCACCAACGGTCGTCCTGTGCTCTGATGCAGAGCGGCTGCAAAATGAGCCTTGTGAACCGAGGCCAAACCATTTATACACACCGGCCATCTGCCGTTGGAAAGGGAAGCCAGTGTTTTTTCATATTCAGGTATCGAGTTCAGCGCAGAAAGAAGGGTTTTCATGGGTCACCTCCTATTGTCAGAGTTGGAAAAATCAGTTGAACTTATTCATTGCCCTGTCGGGACCGTCGGAAATAAATACCTCCAGTGCCTTGGCGGCATTTTCGACTGCGGGTTTGAGCAGTTTTTTGTCCTGTTCGGAAAAGGAGGACAGCACCCAGTCGGCCATATCGTAATCGGGATGAGGCTTTTCGCCTACGCCGATCTTGATTCTCGGGAAAGCATCGGTGCCAAGATGGGAAATAATGCTTTTGATGCCGTTATGACCGCCGGCACTGCCGTTCTGACGAATCCGCAGTTTGCCGCAGGGCAGGGAACAGTCATCAAAAATCACGATGACATGGTCGGCCGGAACTTTGTAAAAAGTGGCAGCTTCCTTTACCGCTTCTCCGGACAGATTCATGTAGGTGTTGGGTTTCATCAGCAGGCATTTTTCCCCGCCGATGGTCAGAATATTATATGATGCTTTGAACTTGATTTTGTTGAGTTTTACTCTTTTTTCGTCAGCAATATAGTCGGCGGTAATAAAACCGATATTGTGACGTGTGTTCTGATATTTCGAGCCGGGGTTACCAAGACCGACAATTATCCAGCTAACGCCGGAAGGCTTTTTGAAAAGCATGAAAAAAACCTCGCAAACAGGCTATGGGGGCGAACCCGAAAGTCCGCCCCTCATGGCTTTTTTATTTTAGAACAGGGAGGAGATGGAATCCTCGTTGTAAATACGCTTGATAGCTTCGGCAAACATGGTGGCAACGGAGAGCTGATGGATCTTGCTGCCGGTGTAGCCTGCGGGCAGGGGGATGGTGTCGAGAACAACGGTTTCCTTGATAACGCTGTTTTCGATTCTGGTTGTTGCATCCTTGGAAAGTACGCCGTGGGAAGCGCAGGCATAGATTTCGGAAGCGCCGTTTTCAGCCAGAGCAGCAGCAGCGCCGCAGAGGGAGCCGGCGGTGTCGATCATGTCGTCGAACAGGATGCACTTTTTGCCCTTGATGTCGCCGATGATGTTCATGACTTCGCTTTCGTTGGGACGCAGACGGCGTTTGTCAACGATGGCCAGACCCATATGCAGCTTCTGAGCAAAGGCGCGGGTACGGGCAACGGAACCGACGTCGGGAGAAACAGCAACCATTTCAAGGCATTCGTCGCCGAACTTTTCGGAAAAGTATTCAACAAAGATGGGGTTGCCGGCCAGGTTGTCCAGAGGAATATCGAAGAAGCCCTGGATCTGGTTGGCGTGAAGGTCCATAGTGAGGACGCGGTCGGCACCGGCAGCGGTGATCAGGTTAGCCACCAGCTTGGCGGAGATGGGATCGCGAGCCTTGGCCTTGCGGTCCTGACGAGCATAACCAAAATAGGGAACAACGGCAGTGATACGACCGGCGGAAGCACGGCGGCAGGCGTCGATCATAATGAGCAGTTCC
>JAZULX010000320.1:0-1516 GCA_045603325.1 Oscillospiraceae bacterium
AGCAGCAGCGTGTTGCCATAGCCAGAGCGTTGGTCAACAACCCCAGCATGATCATTGCAGATGAGCCTACCGGTAACCTTGACCCCGCCAGAAGCCTTGAAATCATGATGCTTCTGGAGCAGATAAACGCCCTCGGCACAACAGTGCTGGTGGTTACTCACGAAAAAGAGCTGGTAAACCGCTTCACAAAGCGCTGCGTCGCCATCGACAGCGGACGCATTATCAGCGACGGAATGGATGGATATTACGACTATGAAGAGGAATAATTTCTTATACTTCATCAAAGAAGGCGTGAGAGACATGTTCCTTCATGGTTTCATGTCCTTCGCGGCCATATGCGTTATCGTGGCCTGCCTGATAATTATGGGCACTTTTGTTCTGGTAATGATGAACATTCAGGAAGCCATCGTTAACCTGGAACAAGATAACGAAATTCTCGTCTATATAGACGATACCTATGCCGAATCCGAAGCAAAAAGCGTGGGTTCGCAGATAAATATGATAGAAAACGTGCTTGAAGCGTCCTTCATTTCCAGAGAGCAGGCTATGGAAAACTTTGTGGAAAAACAGGACGATCCCGACCTGTTTGCAGGCGTGGATGAAAGCACTTTCAGACACCGTTTCAGCGTCAGATTGGTTGACATAAATCTTATGGCAGAAACCCTGACAGAAATTGAAAACATACCCGGAGTGGCAAGGACCAGAGCCGACCAGAAGGTAGCCGAAGGCTTTGCGGCAGTACGGAACATAGTCAATGTGGTGTCCGGCGTTATCATCGTCGTTCTGTTTGTGGTATCGGTGTTTATAATCTCCAACACGGTCAAGCTGGCACTTTTCAGCCGCCGTGAAGAGATATCCATTATGAAAATGGTTGGTGCCACCAACTGGTTCATCCGCTGGCCTTTCGTTGTTGAAGGCATGCTGCTTGGTCTTACCGGCGCGATAGTAAGCTTCTTTGCCGAATGGGGCCTTTATGGGCTGATGGTAGCTCAGGTGAACAAGGTTGATACTCTGGAGATCCTCGAATTCATACCCTTTGCCAATGTTCTGATGCCGATGGCAACTGTCTTTGGTGTTATCGGCTTCCTTGTGGGCGTAGGCGGCAGCCTGCTGTCTATCAGAAAGTTCCTCAAGGTTTGATTATTTAGGAGATACCCCATGTTTTTTCACAAGTATAAAAGACAAATAATCATTGTACTGGCGGCCATTCTTGCTGCCTGCATGTTGCTGCCGACTCTGGTGCAGATATTCACCTTTTCCGCATCTGCAGCAACATCTGCCGAACTTGCGGAGATCCGCAAGGGAATCGGCGCACAGCTGAGTGCTGTGGGTGCTGAACTGGACGGTCTGGAAGGTGAAGCCGCAGCCATAAATGAGCAGATGGACACTCTGATGGGTATGCTGGACGAAAACAAGAACCAGACCAGAAACGTCATCGACCAGAAATATGACCTAGATCAGCAGGTGGATCTTCTTCGTCAGCAGGTGGAAAACACCAACGAACAGATCCAGCAGT